>DUQK01000031.1 GCA_012837835.1 Christensenellaceae bacterium
GCCAGCCGCTGGAACAATAAATTAAAGAGGTGAAATATGTATAAAATACTTAGTAAGGAATATTTAAACAATACCGTTGCGCGTATAAGTGTACAGGCACCTTATATCGCTCAAAAGGCTAAGGCGGGACAGTTTGTAATACTGCGTTCGTGTGAAAATTCCGCAAGGATTCCATTTACCATAGCCCGTGCGGATACAAATACAGGCAGCATAGGTATAATATACCAGATAGTAGGTGGAGGCACGCTTGAGCTTGATAGCCTATCTGTTGGCGATAGCCTAAATGCACTAGTGGGGCCTCTTGGTAACCCTACGGAAATAGAGGGCATAAACTACGCCTGTGTTGTAGGCGGCGGTGTAGGTACTGCGATTGCCCTTCCAATAGCTGAAGCGCTTTATAAGCAGGGCACAAAGGTAGACAGCATTATAGGCTTTAGGAATAAAGAGCTTGTAATATTAGAGGACGAGTTCCGCAGTATTTCGGATAATCTATATGTACTTACAGATGACGGAAGCTACGGAGTTAAAGGTTTTGTTACAAACGGGCTTGAGGATAATATACTCTCCGGCAAAACATACGATAGGGTATTTGCCATAGGACCCCTGCCCATGATGAAATTCGTAAGCTTGCTTACGAAAGAACATAATATACCCACCACCGTTTCTATGAACTCTATAATGGTAGACGGTACGGGCATGTGCGGCGGTTGCAGACTCACCGTAGGCGGAAAAATACGCTTTGCATGCATAGACGGTCCTGATTTTGACGGTCATCAGGTTGATTTTGACGAAGCCATAAGCCGCTCAAAGATGTTCAGGGAAAGCGAAATAAAAAGCCGCGAATTTGCCTGCAATCTCTACAAAAAGGAGATATGATATGAACAAATCAGTACTTAATAAAATGCCTATGCCATCACAAGCGCCGGACGTTCGCATACATAATTTTAGCGAGGTAGAGCTTGGCTACACTGAGGATATGGCAATAGAAGAGGCGAAGCGCTGCATAAGCTGCAAGAACAAGCCTTGTGTATCGGGCTGCCCTGTGGGGATAGATATTCCTGCATTTATAAATCAGATAAAAAACAGTAATTTTGCTGAAGCTTTCAACATTATCAGTAAAGATAGCGCACTGCCTGCTGTGTGCGGTAGGGTATGTCCGCAGGAAACTCAGTGTGAAAAGCATTGTATAAGGGGTATAAAAGGCGAGAGCGTAGCAATCGGCAGACTTGAGCGTTTTGTAGCAGACTGGAACATGCAGTATGGTGATGAAGCCGTTTATAATATCGTGGAAAATGGTCATAAGGTGGCAGTTGTAGGCTCAGGTCCCAGCGGGCTTACCTGTGCGGGGGAACTTCGCAAAATGGGCTATGATGTAAGCGTGTTTGAAGCCCTGCATGAGGCGGGCGGTGTGCTTGTATACGGCATACCCGAATTTAGGCTCCCAAATGACATTGTACATAGGGAAATAGAGTCCCTAATCAGCATGGGGGTAAAAATTGAATTAAACATAGTTATAGGTCGTACTTTCACAGTTGACGATTTGTTTTCTCAGGGCTTTAAGGCTGTTTATATAGCATCCGGTGCCGGCTGTCCAAAGTTCATGGGTATACCGGGCGAAAATTTAAACGGAGTGCTTAGCGCAAACGAATACTTAACACGTATAAATCTAATGCAGGCATATAAGGAAGACAGCCATACTCCTGTACTTCGGGGCGAGCGTGTTTGCGTGGTAGGCGGCGGCAACGTGGCAATGGACGCAGCGCGCTGCGTAAGGCGCATGGGTAGCGAGGTTGCAATAATATACAGGCGCAGCCGAAAGGAGTTGCCCGCAAGGCTGGAAGAAGTGCACCATGCAGAGGAAGAAGGCATAAAGTTTTATTTCCTCCATAACCCTGTAAGGGTAATCGGTGATGAAAACGGCTGGGTAAGTGGGGTTGAATGTGTTAAAATGCGGCTTGAAGATGTGGATTCCTCCGGCAGAGGCAGACCTGTACCTATAGAAGGCAGCGAAACGGTTATTAAGGCAGATATGTTTATACCCGCGCTTGGTACCAGTCCAAATCCTCTTATAGTGCGTACAACTGAGGGGCTAAAAGCTGAAAAATGGGGCGGAATAATTGCGGAAGAAGGCAGCGGCGCAACATCAAGAGAGGGCGTATTTGCAGGGGGCGATGCCGTAACAGGTTCTGCAACAGTAATACTTGCTATGGGTGCAGGCAAGGATGCAGCCAAAGCTATAGATGAATATATTAAGAAAAGTATTCATAAAATTCTATAGTAGCTACATGCGCATAAAAGCTTTACTTATACATATATTATTATCGTTAGACTTAATAACAAAGGCATGTTTTTACGATGCTGATATAGTGCTTATTCCATCAATATTAAAGCTTGAAGGGCATAAGAATTACGGCATGGCTTTTAGTATGTTCAGCAATAATCCAGCATATGTAACAGTATTTGCTGTAATATTAACTGCTTTTCTGATTTTTGTGTTTATTAGATATAGCAACGAAAACAATATGCTTGCATATGGTATAATACTTATGCTTGCTGGCTCTATAGGTAATCTAATAGATAGGCTTGTGCATGGCTATGTGGTAGATTTTATATGTCCTCTGTTTGTAGATTTTGCAGTATTTAATATTGCGGATAGCTTAATAACCATAGGTGCAGCAATGAGCTGCATATATATTTTGCTTAATTTAGAAAAGGGAAAATGGAAAAGCACGTAATAGCAAAAGGCGATAGGCTGGATAAAGAAATAACTGACGAAAAATTAAGCCGCTCTCAAGCTGCAAAGCTTATAGTTTCAGGTAGTGTATCGGTAGGCGGAAAGAAGGAGTACAAACCTTCGTACAAAACCTCCGCAGGAGATATAATTAAAGTTTTAATTCCTAAGGAGCAGCCAAAGCAAATATTGCCTGTGGATATTCCTATAAATGTAATATACGAAGATGAATACCTTGCACTAATAGAAAAGCCCGCAGGGCTTATATGCCATCCATCGGATAGTACAAGTGAAGCTACGCTTGTGAATGTATTGCTTAATCGTTTTCCGAAACTATCCAATGTAGCAGGTGATGATAGGCAGGGCATAGTACACCGCCTGGATAAGGAAACTAGCGGTATTATGGTTATAGCAAAGGAGAATAAAACATATGTGCTGCTTTCTAATATGTTTAAAAAAAGACAGGTTGACAAGCGCTATATAGCGCTTGTGCATGGTGGGTTTTCCGAGCTTTCAGACACTATAGATGTTCCAATAGCTAGGAGCTTAAGGGATAGAAAAAAGATGGCGGTAATAGATAGTGGAAGAGAAGCTATAACCAACTGGCGTGTTATAAAAGAATACGGTGTAAAAACAGCGCTTGAAATACAGATAATTACAGGCAGAACGCACCAGATAAGGGTGCATATGGCGCATATACACCACCCTGTGCTTGGCGATGATGTGTACGGCTTTAAAAAAGCCCCAAAGGCAAGTCGGCTAATGCTACATGCATGGTATTTATCATTTGAACATCCTATTTACAAAAAACAGCTCATATATACATGTAAGCCGGATAGCGGTTTTTTAGTGCCTGAAAGCTTTTATGATGAGTATAAGGAACAATTTATTTGATTATTCAAAGGCTTTGGAATGATTTTGCAAAAACTATTAAATTCACTAATCATTGCTATTTCAGGCATTCTTTTAATGGATATAGAAAACAAAAAACAGCCCACATAGAACATAACATGCAAGCTGCACAATGGTAGAATAATTAAAAGAGGTTTTTAAAATCTATACAGGAAAAACATCAATCATTAGGCGGCAGGGGAGAAGTTTTAGTAAGCCCAAGCAATTCGCTTACAGTTACCATCTCAAGCCCTCTTTCCTGAAATACAGGTAGTATTTTTTTGAACGCCCTTAAGTCTTTGTTGTTTGAGTGAAGAAGTATTATGCTGCCGTTTTTGGTTTTACGCAGTATTTCATCAGCATCTGTAGTATCTACATTCCAGAATATCGCGTGTATATAGCCCGCATCTTTTATAGCTTTTGCAAATGAGGATTTTGTCCCTTTGTGTCTGCCTGCGCCGAATGGAAAACGAACAGTATTTAGCTCGTAATCCTGTCCAATGCATTCCACAAGGCGTTTTTCCATTTTCTCAAGCTGGCGTATAATCCTATCCCTGCTGGCTTTTTCAAGGTTTATATGCGTGTTGCTGTGGTTGCCTATCTCATGTCCCTCATCTATCACTCTAAGCCATAGCTCCCTATCCTCAGGCAGTAGGTTTACTCCCACAGGGTAAAAAGTAAGCTTGCAGTTATATTCATTTGCAGTATCTAAAAACTCAGGCAATAGCTCTCTGCTATACCAATCATCTATTGTTATTGCGATTTTCGCTACATCTTCGCTGCCGCAAGAAAAATGGTTTATATGCCTCTCTGCGCCTAACACCTCAAATATTCCAAGCATTATAATCATCACAATGGCAAATGCGATTATTCGCTTGCTAAAAAACATTCTACTTTTGATAACAATCCCCTCCTCCGAGCGATTATATTACCGCCTTATGTATCTGTCAATGCATTATACAGCAACTTTTACAATATAAAAAGCAATAATAACAATTTACATTGTAAAAAGACTGTGTTATAATAATAACGAATAATATCAGTGTATACATTGTAATTGACCAACAGGAGAGGGAAATATTACTTTGGGCTATCAACGTTTACCGGTTGTTGCCCGTAAAAGCTATATGGGTAAGCTTAGTCACATCAACAAAAATCATAATTAAAGGAGCATCAAGATGGCAATTTCTGTAGCAAGAAGAACTGACAATCCGACAAACTTTGTAAATGGTTTTGCAAAAAAAGAATGGCTGGAAGGAGTGCATCCTCTAGTTAAGAGTTATAAATGCATTCTTAAAGCGGGCAGCAGCATTGAACATGAAGTCTATGAAGATAAGATAGTAGTGTTGATGTTCGGTTTTGGTACCGGATACATAACGGATGAGAAAAAGGCATATAATATTGACGACATAGCGTTTTACATACCGGACTTTGGTAAAAAGTATTCAGTATATGCTGTAACTGATTTAGAGTATATGCTCGTAGAAGTAGATATGCCCGAGTCTGACATGAAAGCATTTGAAGATACGCATGTTATATTGCCTTACTTCATCAGAGTGAAAGACGCTATTGAATACACGCAAACGTGCAAGGGACCGAACACAAGAAGCTGGTCAATGATTCACTCTGGTCAATGTGCTAGGGTATTGGCCGGTATCGTTAAGGCTGAAGGTGAAGGAACAGACGAAAAAGGACACGCTCAAGTTCATCAGTGGAACTTTACCCTACCGGGCTCAGATTTCAAGCTTGTAGTAGGCGATGAATCTATACACCATGGTGAAGGAGAATGGTCTTTTGTGCCTGCGGGTATTGACCATTCATTGACTGCTGAACAGGGTAAAGTGGTTCATTATGTATGGTTTGAAATTAAAACTGGGGAATTAAAAATATAGTATTGCCGACTATTTAATTCATTCCAATTTTTGTTGAGAGTATGCCCGAGAGAGCTAGCGGTAATTGTGTGATTTTCGTTCGCGTCGTCACTACTCTCTCTGACGTGCTTATATTGAGTATATGTTTGCATTTATAAAATGCAAAAAAAATAAAGGAGGAATCATGATGAAAAGAAATCTGACTCTACTATTGGTCGTATTGCTTGTAATTAGCTGTTTTCCTATAGCCACAGCTAAGGAAGGTATTGTTCTTACAATATGGAATAGCTCACAATCAATGCTGACTTGGTATGACGAAGTAGTAACGCCCGAATTTATAAAGCAACATCCTGAAGTAAGTGGTGTTGAAGTGCTGTATATGCCTATACAGGACTACATTAAGAAACTAGCTGTGGCTCTACCGTCAGGTGATGTTCCCGACATCATGGAAATTGAGGATTCTTGGGCGGTGCCCTATGTAACCGGTGGGTACTTTGAACCTAATACTGATGAGCTGAATGCTATTCTTGATGAGATGCGTCCTGAGTTTAAAAACTGTTTATCTTATGAAGGTGTCAGTTATGGAGTTCCGGTTGCACCATTCCATGAAATCATGTACTACAACCTTGATTATCTAGCAGAAGCGGGCATTGAAGAGATACCTGAAACAATGGATGATCTAATTGATGCTGCGGTAAAAATGACTGTTCGTGACGAAGATGGAAAAATCGAACGCAGCGGATTTTCTATGCGTCTTGGCGGCAATCCGAGCGGAACCACGCAGAAATTCTGGGTGTTGGCATTACTAGGTAATGGTGTTGATATCTATGAAGAAAGCGCTACTCAGCCCGGAAAGTTCCATTGCGGATTTGACAATGAAGGCGGTTATAATGCGTTGAAACTTTATATTGATCTCCTGTATAAATATAAGGTTGATGATTTTTCAAGCATGAAAGATACTGCCGCATTTGCCGCAGGTAAAACTGCCATAAACATGCGTGAACCTAGTTCCTCATATTCTATTATCGAAAACGGTCCAGATATTAATTGGGTTGCGGCACCAATGCCTATGGGCGCTGTACAAAGAGCAACTTTCTTGATTACTTTAAACTTATATGTTCCTGTTGGCGGGAAGAATGTTGAACTTGCAAGAGAGTATGTGAAGCTGGCAGCAAGTAGAGATATGCAAGAAACGCAAGTTATAAGGCGTGGAGGATACAATCCGTACTTGGATGCTGACCTTAAAGAAGGTCACGATCCACGTTTGGCACCTGGGTTTGAAATGCCCGAAGACTTGAAGGTGTATACCGTGCCCGTACAAAACTCATACGATACAATATGCGTAAGACTTGGTGAAATGTTGCCGAACATACTACAGAAGAGCGAACTATTGGACAATCCCGAAGGGATAAAGGAAGAAGTTAAGAAGATGGCGGACGTAGTCAATGAAGTCTATAAGGACTTTGGTGAATACGGCGAGTAATATAGTGCCGTACTACTCTTGCTCAAATAACTAACAAGTAAACCTACTGAGGAAGAGTTAATATCTCTTCCTCTACCTTTTTTATATTGTAGGAGGTAATATGGGAGTTAGTTGGAATAGTAAAAAGGTTAGGAAATATTCGTTTGTTATCGCAGTACTTTTGCCGATAATGCTGCTTTTTACAGTTATTAGAATAATACCCATAACGGATACTATTATAACCAGCTTATACAGAAGAAATATGATAAGACCCGGCAAGGAATATATAGGATTTGAAAACTATTCCTATATTTTTAAAGATCCTGGGTTTTTCAATGCCATGTCAAACACTGCTATTATCGCTTCTGTTTCCATGCTGGCGAGTATTGCAATAGGTCTATTTCTTGCTGTTGAAGTAAACGATTCAAAGCTTAAGGGTATGAAGTTCTGGCAGGCTATACTATTTGTTCCGGTTATAGTATCGGTAGTTCCAAGCACATTGATGTGGAAAATGTTGTTTGACTATAATATAGGTATAGTCAACTATGTTATAAAAGCACTTGGCGGAACAACTGTCGATTGGATAAACAACGAAAGAAATGTAACATGGGTAGTAATCATTGTATGTGTATGGAAGGAAATGGGATACAATATGATGATTTACTATGTAGGTTTAAAAGCTATACCTCATGAGCTTTATGAATCTGCTGCCATAGACGGTGCTAGCAGGTATCAGAGGTTAAGGTACATAACGTTGCCAATGCTTAAACCCTCTACTTTGTTTCTGTTCGTAACAGGACTAATTAAATTTGTAAAAGTCTTTACACAGTCTACCGTAATGACAAGTGGAAGCCAAAGCTCCGGAAATATATTAAAGACGATAGTCTATTATATATATCAGCAGGGATTCTCTTTCCATTCAATGGGACGAGCTTCTGCAGCTGCGACTGTTCTGCTAATCATTGTTCTACTACTAACACTATTGCAGTTTAGAATAACAAGAGAAAGGGAGTGAGATTATGAAAAAAAACAAAAGTAAATCGTTTGATTTTATGAGCTTTATAATCCATTTTGCCTTTTTCCTGTTTGTTTTTATAACGTTGTTTCCGCTCTTCTGGATGTTGGTTACATCATTCAAATCACCTGCGGAGATAAACAGTGTACCGCCTAGTGTCTTTCCGGTTGATCTGTATTTGGATAATTATAACAAGATACTAACTGATCAATATTTCCTTAAGTGGTTTTTGAACTCACTAATAGTGGCTTGCGGAGTTACTGTAATTGCGGTCAGTGGCTCTACCATTGCAGGTTATGTGTTTGCCAAGTTTGATTTTCGTTTTAAAAATCTAGTGTTTATCATTATTCTACTAACTATAATGATACCCTTTGAAGCGACTGTTGTACCCCTATATTTGACGGTGCGTTCTATGAAACTTGTCAACACATATTGGGGACTAATGTTGCCAAGTATTGTTAGCAGCTTCGGCATATTTTTCATGAGGCAGTCAATTTCTCAAATACCAGACTCCTTGCTGGAGGCGGCAGAAATTGACGGTGCAGGTTATTTCTATACCTTTAGAAAAATAGTGTTGCCACTATCTACTTCAGCTATTTCGGTTTTATCGATTTTGTTATTTTTAACTGAATGGAGCAGTTATTTTTGGCCATTGCTGGTTGCAACAAAAAAGGAAATGTTTGTTCTTGAAATAGGTTTGACATTGCTACAGGATGAATATTTTATTGACTATGGAATTATGATGGCAGGCTGCGCCGTTGCACTAGTTCCTGCGATGATACTGTATATTACTTTTAGAAGAAATATACTTGACGGTATAGCATTTACGGGAATTAAAGGCTAATCTAAGTAGTAAGTTATATTTTCCGGCTGTTTTTCTTGTGAATAATTGCTAAAAACCGAGCAAGGTGTGTTAAAGTTATATAAAATTTTGATAACTTGACAGCATAAATATTATTGATAAAATAGCAATGAGAGGTCATTCATGGGCGAGAAACTGTTGTTTGGGCAGTCTGTTAATATAAAAATATTATTGTTCGTGGATTTCTGTGTCTTATGTGTGAGGGAGTGAAGTAAAATTGCCTTATAATACAGTACAGGCGAGCATGACCTAATTATGAAGATTGGAACTGCATACTTGATTTTGTGGATATGTATCTAAAATTATTTTTTTATAGGAGGAAAAGATGAAACTACCATTTGAAATTGATTTAAGCGGCAAGGTTGCTGTTGTTACCGGAGGCAGCGGAGTGCTCGGCTCGTATTTTTGCAGAGCGCTTGCAGCCTGCGGGGCGAATGTTGCCGTGCTTGGTCGCTCAAAGGAAAAGAGCGGCAAGCTGGCTGATGAGCTTAATGGCAAAGGTGCAGGATTTGCGGTTGATGTTGTTGACGTAGAATCGCTTAAAACCGCAAAAGAAGATATACTAAAGCTATGGGGCAGGATAGATATACTTATAAACTGCGCAGGTGGAAACAACCCTGTTGCAACCACAGATGATGAGCAATATTCTAAGGAAGCAAAAGATTTGCAGGACTTTTTCCACCTTGACCCAAAGGGCGTTCAGCAGGTATTTGACCTTAACTTTTTGGGAACGTTGCTTCCAACACAGGTTTTCGGAGAAGAGCTTCTAAAGCAGGAGGACGGATGTATTGTAAACATGTCCAGTATGGGCGCATATCTCCCGCTTACAAAGGTAGGTACATATAGCGCGGCTAAGGCGGCGGTTACTAATTTTACACAGTGGCTTGCAACATATTTTGCAAAGGCTGGCGTGCGCGTAAATGCAATCGCTCCGGGATTTTTTGTGACTGCTCAAAATAAATCGCTACTATTTAATGAAGACGGTACGCCTACCGCCCGTACGGGGAAGATACTTGCTGCCACCCCCATGGGGCGCTTTGGTGAGCCGGAAGAATTAATCGGAACCTTACTCTATCTGGTATCTAAAGAGGCTTCGGGTTTTATTACCGGAGTTGTTATACCGGTAGATGGTGGATATACAAGTTATTCGGGGGTGTAAAATGTTAGATTTAATTACTGCAACAAGCATGGGGGTTAGGATTACCCCTATAAACCGTCAGCCTGTGGGTATAGGCAATTTCTATGAGATGCATTCAACCAGCGCAGAGAGCAATGTGCTTAATATTTCCGCCTCTCTTGGGCTCAAAACAAGGGTTCTTACAGCATTTGTAAAGGATAGCCCTATTGCAGAATTTATAAAGGGTGATCTGCGCCGCCGTAACATAGCATACGAAGGACCGGAGATTCCCCAAGGCGGTCCATGGGGTTATAGGCATCAATTTAACATTGCCGATTCCGGCTTTGGAATGCGTGCGCCCCGTGTGCTTAACGACAGGGCGGGCGAAGTAGGAAGAGAGCTTTCGGCAAAGTATTTCGATTTGGATAGGCTTTTCAATAAAGAAGGTGTGCGCATGATGCACTTTTCGGGTCTGTTCGTAGCACTATCTAAAGAAACTGCGGCTTTCTGCCTTGAGCTTGCTGAAAAGGCGAAGGCTTCAGGAACCATTATAAGCTTTGACCTTAACCACCGTGCATCATTCTGGAAAAATAGAGAAGAAGAACTTCTTAACACATTCAGGCGTATAGCGGGCGTTACCGATATACTTATAGGCAATGAGGAAGATTATCAGCTTGCACTTGGTATTGAAGGACCGGAAGCCGGCGGAGAGGATATAGAAGCTGAAATAGCGCAGTTCAAAGCGATGATAGAGCGTGCAAGGCAAGAATTCCCGAATGTAAGTACCTTTGCAACCACGCTGCGTGAAGTGCTAAGCGCAAATGACCATCTTTGGGGAGCAATACTTTATAAGGATTCAGCTTGGCATAAGGTGCTACCGCGTCCCATTCAGGTGTTGGATCGCATTGGCGGTGGGGATGGCTTTGTAGGCGGGCTATTGTATTCAACACTTAAAGGCTTCCCTGCTGAAAAATGCCTACAGTTCGCATGGGCAACAGGTGCCATGGCGGTTACCATGATGGAGGACTTTGCTACGCCCATTAGCGAAGAGCAGGTTTGGAATGTTTGGCAGGGCAACGCTAGAGTTGTAAGATAATAGGAGGAAATATGAAAAAAGCGGATATTGGTCTAATCGGTCTTGCGGTTATGGGTGAAAACCTTGTTATGAATATGGAAAGCAAGGGTTTCACTGTTGCAGTGTTCAACCGTACAGTAGCAAAGGTAGATACCTTTGTTGAAGGACGCGCTAAGGGCAAGAATATAATTGGTACAAGGAGCCTTGAAGAGCTTGTAGACAGTCTTGAAAAACCCCGCAGGGTAATGCTTATGGTAAAAGCGGGTAAACCCGTTGATGATTTTATCGATATGCTTATACCCCTGCTTGATGAGGGGGATATAATAATCGACGGCGGCAACAGCCATTTTCCGGATACTGAAAGGCGTGTCAAGTATTTAGAAAGTAAAGGGCTGCTGTTTGTAGGCACAGGTGTTTCCGGAGGCGAAGAAGGCGCGCTTAAGGGCCCCAGTATAATGCCCGGCGGCTCTCCTGAGGCTTGGCAGTATGTAAAGCCCATTTTTCAAGCTATAGCCGCAAAGGTAGATGGAAAACCCTGCTGCGACTGGGTTGGCGAAGGCGGAGCGGGTCACTATGTTAAAATGGTGCACAACGGCATAGAATACGGTGATATGCAGCTTATAGCCGAAGCATATCTGTTAATGCGGGATATGCTTAAACTATCAAACGATGAGATGGCTAAAATATTCTCAAAATGGAATAAGGGCAAGCTAGACAGCTACCTTATAGAGATTACCGCAGACATACTCGCCTATAGAGACGAGGAAAACAAGTACACTATAGACTATATAATGGATACTGCAGGACAAAAAGGCACCGGTAAATGGACGGCTATCGCAGCGCTTGAAGAAGGTATACCTCTAACGCTTATAGGTGAAGCCGTGTTTGCAAGGTGCTTATCCCACGATAAGGGAGCGCGTATAAGAGCCGAAGGTATTCTAGGCAAAAATTCACCCAATGCGCCCGAAAATGCTGAAGAATTTATTGCAAATATAGAAAATGCGCTATATGCTGCAAAGGTAATATCATACGCGCAAGGTTATGTGCTGCTTGCAACCGCTGCAAAAACCTATGGCTGGAACCTGAACTTCGGCGGGATAGCTCTAATGTGGAGAGGCGGCTGCATAATAAGAAGCGCATTCTTAGGTAAAATATACGAAGCTTTCATAGACAATCCCGCACTTGAGAATTTGCTTTTTGCTCCCTATTTTGCCGAAAATATGAAAGAAGCTATACCCTGCCTACGCAAGGTATGTTCCCTTGCCATAGAAGAAGGTGTTGCTGTGCCTGCTATGTCTAGCGCGCTTAGCTATTTTGACGGTTTAAGAACTGCAAACAGCGGCGCCAACATGATACAGGCTCAGAGGGATTATTTCGGCGCTCATACCTATGAGCGTACCGACAAGCCCGCAGGCGAATTTTTCCACACCAATTGGACGGGCGAAGGTGGCGACACCAAGTCCGGTGTATACAATGCGTAAACTCATAGAAGGCACTTACATTTCAAGCAATCCTGATGGATTTGGTGATGAAACGGTAAGCAGGATAATTAAAGAGGCTCTGGAGCCTATAAAGGGCAAAATTAAAAAGCTTCTATTAATTCCGCCTGATTTTACACGTCTTCACTCAAATTCTGGTCTTATTACAAGTGTAATTTATAGGGAGCTTTTCCCCGAAACCAAGGTTGACGTACTTCCTGCGCTGGGTACACATGTACCCATGAGTGAAGAGGAGTGGAATACCATGTATAAGGGAGTGCCCTATAGCGCTATGCTTGTGCACGATTGGCGGCACGGAATAGTACGTCTTGGCGAAGTGCCTGGGGAATATGTAAGCGAGCTATCCGGCGGTATTATGGATTCTCCCATACCTGTTGAACTTAATGAGCGCATACTTGATAAAAGTTACGATTTAATAATCTCAGTCGGTCAGGTAGTGCCGCATGAGGTAGTAGGCATGGCTAACCAGAGCAAGAACCTGTTTGTCGGCTGCGGGGGAGCGGGGATGATAAATTCCTCCCATATGTTAGGAGCATTCTGCGGAATTGAAGATATTATGGGCAAGGATAAAACCGCAGTGCGCGCAGTGTTTGACTATGCACAGGATAATTTCATAACTGATTTACCACTTCAATATATATTAACCGTTACAGATGCTCCTTTGGGGGATATCCGCACGCATGGTCTATTTATAGGGCGGGATAGATATTTCTTTGAGGAAGCTGTAAAGCTTGCCCAAGAAAAGAATGTAATAAAACTAGATAGTCCCATAGAAACCGCAGTAGTGCTGCTAGATGAGCAGGAGTTTCAATCCACATGGCTTGGCAATAAGGCAGTATACAGAACAAGAAAGGCTATAGCAGATGGCGGAAAGCTTATAGTACTCGCCCCCGGCGTTAAGCGCTTTGGCGAGGATAAGGCGGTGGATGAACTTATACGCAAATATGGCTATAAGGGCAGGCAATATGTTATCAATATGATTAACGAAAAGGAAGATTTGAGGGCTAACCTCTCCGCCGCTGCCCACCTTATACACGGCTCAAGCGACGGTAGGTTTTCAATAACTTATTGCACAAGGCATGTAAGCAAAGCAGAAATTGAGCAAGTAGGCTATAATTATATGCCGCTTGATGAGGCGCTTAAAAAATACGCCTTTGATAGCCTTAAGCCAGGTTTTAATACTCTGCCCTCGGGAGAAAAGATATACTATATAAACAATCCCGCACTTGGGCTTTGGATGGTATAAAATAGGCTGCAATAGAAAAAGCCTTACGCAATTGAACTGCACCCATTATTTAGATAGTTTGGTATACTACTAATAAACTGGGTGCAGTTCAAACTTTTTGTGCATTTTATGAGCACTTGAGTTTCTTGTAAGTATATATTATAGTGGAGTAACTGTGCTTTGCCATGTCATATAAGTAAAGCTGCAAACTTTAGTGTATTTAACCTACATATAACTATATCTTCCTTTTTTTATGAAAGCGATCATGATAGAATAATAATCAACACACTAGCAGAGTGAAATTTGAAGAAAACGGTGAATTATTATGACTTCTAGTAATATCAATAGCAGCGGAAAAAACCGCTTCAAGGATAATGTTTATTTTGCAATAGAATGGTTGACGCCTAGCTTGATTGCTCCAGATGAGATTCAAAAGAAAATGGACAGTTTTGCGTTATGTGGTCGTAAAATTAGTCGCATGAAAATTATTGGCTTTAGTTCTTGTCATACTCAATACTGTATTGAGGCAAATGCTTATGGGCAGTTAAAGCATCTAACTGATGAAGAGCGAAAACATAAATCCAATTATAAAGTAATTGATCCTGATATGAAGTTTGTTCGTTGTGTAAAAATCGATGAACCGTTTATGATTGAATTTGAAGATGGAGATATCTTTGAAATCGATACACCTATGGACCCAAAATTTCAAATAAACATGAACAGTATCCCGTGGGAAATTGAGACTGGGTCAACTCCGCAAAATGTTGATGCTAATATTTTATTCTCTCCTTGTATTGGTCAAACGATAATTGAAGTACAAGTAAATAAATATATAACCGAAAAAGAACCCATTATTCAAGTTCCCTTTAATGAACCGCCATATGAGCGGGAATTTGTTTCTGATATAACGCTTCGTTTGGAAAACGGATTAAGTCTTCGAATAAGCCCTTGCATTGATTATTGTGATGTTGAGTGTATTGATACAAAAAACGAGTACGCTATGATAAGCTTTTCTGATTTAAAGCAGGCTTTACACAACTGGGAAGATCTTCATAATGACGAAGTTACCGGCTTTGAATCAGATAGTTATACTATATTTTTCGGCGAAAAAGGGGCGAAACATACGAAAAACCCTTACATTACTTTATCCCCGGATAGCTGTGCTTCTACGATACATATTTCTGTATCAAATTTTCTAATATTGGACTGGTGTATTTCTCTTGCTGTTGGCGATTGGTTCAACGAGCATAGCGAATATCGTTTCAGTTATTCAGAATGGATAAGCATACTTAAAGATGCAGGTCGATTGCTTGCTTATGAAAATTTTGACTCACTATTTGACGAACTTATCAACCGACAAGGTGATAAAACATACATGTTAAACAAGCTCAATTCTTGTGGTGCCATATTATGGAAAGATAGAGAAAAATACAAGACTCAAATCACAGACCTTAGTAAATGGACTGAACTGGCATTAAATCAAGATGGTACTATTATAATTTACGGTTATTAAGGAGAAATAATATGGAAAAGTTTAAAATGGTTGAGATTCTCGGCAAAGCTTTTGCAGAAGGTGATATTGATGCTTTAATCTCCTTAATAGCAGATGATTGCATTTATTCTTCGCAATACGCTAAAAAAACAATACAAGGCGCAAAAGCTATTCTTTTACACATGAGGGCTGTTTATGCAGATATCAATGAAATATCTGCTTATACCTATAACATTATAGAATTGGAGTCAGTATTACAGATTGGATTGACACTTAAAGACCTGGAAATTCCAAATGAAACACACGTCTGTAAATATGGTCTTCTTTTATATCAGTATGATTTAAACAAGCCTGTTGTCGTTGTTATATGCGGGATTGATAATGATGAGAAACTAACGTCTATATTGCTATGTCGTGATAAGAAATATTTTAATTTAAGCTTTTATGGCGAGGAAGTAGAGAAGGATTCCCCTGATGATATTCCTTCTACAGTAGTTCCTCTCACAAAAAGTGATAGGCGCGGCGTAGATATTAGAAATCTATTTAGAGCTCAAAAGTGGGAAGAACCTGTAGACACGTCAGATGGAAACTATATTTGGCGCAAAGCGGACGAATATGTTGAAAAGTGGCTTCCTAGTAAAGGGTATACTATATTAGAGTCTGCCGTTTTTGATGATTGCATCGGTTATCGTTGCAATAGAAATGACCATGCCTATACAGTTTTCATGTACGCCTATGGTATAGAGAAAACTTCGCAGTTAGATGGTGAATTCTGCAGCAAACTTGCAGAGCTTCCTTTTGCGGAGAATAGTATTATCCTCGTTCTATATCTAAATGTTTATCGCTATATGGATGGAACGGAAATTAAATATCGTGTGCGTGATTACAGTAAAGTCGATAAATATGAACCGAACTTATGGCGGCTTATCAAGGTTAACGACGTACCAATTTTACAATATTATCCTTGCAAGGAAATGCTGGATCAAGCTTTGTGGTTTATCTATGCTTTCAATAACGATGATACGGATGTCTATGATTGTATTATAGATGAGAATCCATCTATCGAAGGTATTCCGGGCAGTGAGGGCGTTTTGGTAGACGAGGCTTTTTATGAAGCGTTGCTTAGTATGCATAAAAAATACGGTGATTTAAAGCTAGGCTATGTTAGTTACGACGATGTAATTTATAGCTCTGTTCCCTACCTTGAAGGTATAGGGTTTTTCATATGGAGTTCATATATTAATATAAATCGTATGCACAGCATGAGTTTTCGCACTTTTGAAGATAAAAAACGGAGAATATGCGATTTTATCAAGACAGAACAACGAGAACCTGATGATTTATTTGACCATATTCCAAAGCTAATAAATGCGATTGCTCTTGCTCCGGTCCCTACAGAAAAGTTTGCAGTTAAATTGTTATTTAGCAATGGAGAGTGCAAAAAATACGTGCTGCCTATCCCTGATGAAGATATTGGGAAGGAGGTAATCTCCTACATGTGCCATGTATTTACTGATGGCATTTGGGCTTCTGTTTTTGCTGTATCTAGCCATGCAAGCATGTATAAAGGTTATCCTGAATGTGGACCCGCAATAACATTTAAAAATGAGTTTTTCATTTCAGGAATTCGTTGTTATTTAGATGGTGAACCATACTCCGAACCTGAATATACAAACGAAATTGTCTATTCTGACGAAAAATTCAAGATTAGAAAGATTTGGCAGTGGCATGTAAGCTCCATATATGAAGACGAAGAAACCGGTTTATTGAAGGTAATAATGAGTGAACAAGCAAATAATAGGCGTTGGAAATCTGCATTTGTATCTGTAGACGGGAAGCTTATACGTAGCCGCACTTTTGACTTCATAGATAGTTTTCAAGAGGGTCTTGCGCGTGCTGCTATTTTTGATAAGGGATATGGCTTTATAAATAAGGACATGAATTTAATAGTCCCTATAAAATACGATGAAGCGGAAAGCTTTGTTAATGGCAAGGCAAAAGTACGTCTAGGCAATAGATGGCTCTTTGTTGATAAAGCAGGAAATGAATTGGAGATAGGAAAAAACAGTATACATGCTCCTTATCAGGAAGTTGGTAATTATTATGAAGGGATGTGTCGTGTATCAATATTAAACCTAGAATTAATGGATTTTGCTTTCCACATGGATTATCGAGATATCGCTGGCTGCTGGGGTTTTGTTAATAAGGCTGGAGAAGAGGTAATATCTCCCCAGTATATCTATGCTAATGATTTTGAAGATGGCATTGCTATTGTGGCAAAAGGTGAGTGGACAATTTACCCTGAAGGTGATAGAAAAGATAAACGGGGTTGCTACTGGTCTGAAGTAGAATTATGGGGCGGTATTGACAAAAACGGCAACGAAATTATTCCATTTATATTCGATGAAATCAAACTATTTGCGGATCGAAATGATATATTTATGGCACATCATGGCGGCTGGAAAAACGGGCATTGGGGAGTAATTGATCGTACCGGTAATTGGCTGGTAGAGCCAATCTTCGATGATCATTTAGACTGGGAAAGTTGGAACAATTTAATTACATTTTATTCCATAGATAACGACATAAAAGAAGAAATTGTAGGCGTTTATGACATTTCAGAAAAAAAGGTTCTGTTTGAACCACAATTTCTTGATTTAAGTTTCTGTGATAATGGAGATATGTTAGTGAAAGTTTTCAATAAAGATCTTGGACGCCCGATTGAAAAAATCATCGATAGAAGTGGAAAAGAACGCTTCAAGTCCATATATTCGTACATATATACTTGGAAAGAACCATATGAGGTTGTGATTCGAGATAAAGATGGGTATAAGCGTGGATTGATTGATGAAAATGAAAGCATTATTATTCCTTGTGCTTATGATGTTCCATCGGGTGGCTTTTTCCATGATGTTCAAAAACATGTATTTTTAGAAGACGGAAAGCAAGGTTTGAAAGATTACAGCGGAAATACTATTATTCCTGCAATATATTATAGGATTGATGGCTACTTGGAGCCGTTTATAACTGTAAAAGTTGGAGATGAAAATAATTACTCCGAAGGGCTTATTACTTTTGATGGCACCTCAGTAATACCTGCAAACTACGAACGAATTATTTGGTGCAAGGACAAAAAACATTTTTTCTGTTTTTCTGATGGATACTGCGAAATGTATGTTGTTGAACAAAGGTAATAATGGAACTATATTTATTAGTTAAAACAAGGTTGGAATAATTGAAAATTTCCTACTGAAAGGTTTCGATTATAACATTTGATGTTTTTATTAATAAGTAAAAAAATCACAGAGCATTTACCATGTTAAACATTCTTCTGTTGAAATGCGGCTTAGCGTTAAGTGCGGTTTCAAGAGGCATGTGAAAGGTTCTGCCGTTTCTAACACCTATAACTTGGTTTGAAATATTATGCTTTAGCAGGTTTACTGCCATTGCGCCTGCTTCAAAAGCGAATGCGCCGTCCCTTGCAGTGGGGGCAACGCCCCTTTGCGTATAGCCAACAACGGTTGCTCTAACTACTGTTTCAGGGTCTGTTGCCATTGCTTGAAGTACACGTGCGAAGTTTACGGCATCTATCCTCTGTCCCGGGTATGCACCCTTTATACCTCTATCATTTAAGAAGCTAACATAGTCAAAATCCGCCATGGTACGCCAAGCACCCTCAGCCACAACGACAGTTGCACGGGTGTTACCACGCTTAACCAGGTTGTTGAGTCTTTTGGCAACATCTTTAATATCCCAGCCCTTAATTTCGGGTACTACAACTATTTCGCAGCCTGTTGATTGCGCTGCGGTTAGCGCTATATCCCCGCAGTTTCTACCCATAACTTCAACCACGTGGGGGCGGTCATGCGAGCGGCTTGTAGCCCTAATAGCGCGTATATAATCAACGCATAAATTTACAGCAGAGTCAAAGCCGAGGGACATTTCTGTGTAGCCAAGGTCATTATCTATGGTGCCGGGTATGCCTATACAATGTATACCCTGTTTACTCAGCGCCTGTGCACCCCTAAACGAGCCGTCCCCACCTATTACAACAAGCCCTTGTACATTAAGCTCTCTTAAAAACTGCGCGCCTTTTTTCTGATATTCTTCCTCTTGAAATTCTACGCATCTTGCTGTACGCAGATAAGTACCCGGAAGGTCTGCTATGTCGAGCAATTGGTCAAGGCTGAGCTCCACATAATTATCCTCAGGCTTTGGATATTTGCCTATAAGCCCGTTAAAACCACGCTTTATACCTATAAGCGGCATATCAAGCAAGGCGGCGCTCCTTGCAACGCTCATCACCGCTGCATTCATGCCTGGGCTGTCGCCTCCGCTTGTCAACACTGCTATTTTTGCCATAATGCCTCCTAACTGAAAATACAATTAAGGAGCATAAACTCCATATTAGCATTATAACAAAATTGCCTAAATTTTACCATAACAAAAAGGAACTGCCATAGTAAATGACAGCTCCTTTATTAAATTATATGTATATACTTGCTATAAGCGAATTTTAGCTGCTGCAGGTGCTCTTAGCCTGCTGGCTTCGGGCATAGCAGAGCCGAGCAGGGGCTGCAAGTAGTATTTAAAAGCGTCAGTTACATTGTTGGCATCTGCATTAATAAACTCATCAGGCATTAGCTTTGTTTTTGCAGCTATATCTGATAACGGGCGGATTTGATAATCTACAGAATAATAGCCGGTGCGGTTTATAGTTATACTTCCATCGGTATCGTGCCATATAGCGAATTGGGCAGCTTTTTCGCCGACTTCCCTTGCTTCTCTCTGGTCCACATCGCTAACGCAGCCCATGAAGGAACGCTGCAGATAACCAAAAGTATCGCTGCGCACGCGGCCTATTTCAAGATTGTCCTTTATCTGCTGTACCAGCACTTCGCCAAGTGCGCCTGTTCCGCTAAGCTGTACATTGCCGTGGGCGTCTGTACCATAGTCCTTAAATAGGCTTAGTATGGGGGTGCCGTTTTCATCCTGTATGCCTTCGGAAACGGCTACAACGCATCTGCCGTAGCGTTTATATGTTTTATCAATATCGGAAAGGAATTTTTCTATTGTGAAAGGTCTTTCCGGTACATATATAAGGTGCGGACCGTCATCCGGATATTTTTGTGCAATTGCGGAAGCTGCGGTTAAGAAACCTGCATGCCTTCCCATTACAACAGCAACATGTACGCCGGGTAGAGCCCTATTATCCAGATTTAAGCCTATGAAGCTCTGCGCTACAAAGCGCGCTGCGCTTGGGTAACCTGGGGTATGATCGTTAAACATAAGGTCGTTATCTATTGTTTTGGGGATATGTATTGCCCTAAAATCGTAGTGGGATTTTTCCGCCTGCTCGTTTACTATGCGCACGGTGTCGGCAGAGTCATTACCGCCGATGTAAAAAAAGTAACGCACATCGTGCATACGGAATACTTCGAATATTTCCTCGCAATATGCGGCATCGGGCTTATCACGGGTTGAGCCCAGTGCGCTTGAAGGCGTTGCCGCTACACGCTCCAGATTATTTGTGGTTTCTTGGGTGAGGTCAAGGAAATTTTCGTTTATTATGCCGTTTACGCCGTTAACTGCGCCGTATACCTTGGTAATCTGCGGAAACTTGCGGGATTCCAGTACAACGCCTACCAGCGATTGGTTGATTACCGCAGTTGGTCCTCCGCCTTGGGCTACTACTACCTTACCTCGTAATTGTTGTTCCATTATATCCTCCTAAAAAAAGGGTAGGACGAATGTCCTGCCCTGTAATATTACTTTAATTATGCCTTATTGTTGCAGCCAAGTACGTTGACTATCTTATGGCGTACCATGTCCCTAAGTGCAGTGCGCGCTTCGCCTAGATACTGGCGCGGGTCAAAATGCTCGGGATGTTCTGCGAAATGCTTGCGTATAGTGCCGGTAAATGCAAGCCTTAGGTCGGAGTCGATGTTTATTTTGCATACCGCCATGCTCGCAGCCTTACGGAGCATTTCTTCGGGTACGCCTTTGGCGTTGTCAAGCTTGCCACCGAATTCGTTTATCATATCCACATATTCGGGCATTACGCTTGATGCGCCATGAAGAACTATGGGGAAATTAGGAAGGCGCATGCCTACTTCTTCTAGGATATCAAAGCGGAGCTTAGGCTCTCCCTTAAATTTAAATGCACCATGGCTTGTGCCTATTGCTATTGCAAGGCTGTCAACGCCGGTTTTTGCGACGAACTCTTCAACTTCTTCGGGGCGAGTATAGCTTGAATCTTCCTGTGATACCTTAATATCATCTTCAACGCCTGCAAGCCTGCCAAGTTCGCCCTCTACTGTAACGCCTCTATCGTGGGCATAGTCTACAACCTGTTTTGTAAGCTTAATGTTCTCTTCAAACGGGAGATGGCTTCCGTCTATCATTACCGATGTGAAACCGCCGTCTATGCAGCTTTTGCAGGTTTCAAAATCGGGACCATGGTCAAGATGTACTACTATGTCAAGACCGCTTGTTTCTACCGCAGCTTCAATTAGCTTTATTAGATAGGTGTGGTTTGCGTACCTGCGCGCGCCGGCTGATACCTGCAGAATAAGCGGCGCATTTTCCATCTGCGCTGCTTCAACTATTCCTTGGATTATCTCCATATTGTTTACGTTAAACGCGCCAACTGCATAGCCTTCTTTATAGGCTTTTTTGAACATTTCTGTGCTGTTTACTAACGGCATTCCGATGCCTCCTTACATGATTATTTACGTTCCAATTATAGTAGACTTATGCTTTGCTGTCAAACCAGATATTCTGTTAGCGTTGTGAAGTCGCCAAAACGAAAATCCGCCCTATATGAAGGGTAGAAATTTTCGGGGTCAAACATTATTGCGGCTATATCCGCATTTTTTGCGCATTCCATATCTAAGGGTCTATCGCCTATCATACAGCAGCGCTTTTTATCTATATTATATTTATCTATAATATGGTTTAATGCGTCAGCCGAGGGTTTACGAGGGAAAGCGTGTTCTTTTGTTATACAGTGGGCAAAAAGCGGACTTAGATTTTTTGATTCTAATGCCTTTATCGCACTTTTATCCCTGTGTGTAAATATATAGTTGCTGCCGCCTTGTGATACTATTTTCACAAGACAATCTTCAGCGCCCGGGTATAGGGGTATGTTTTTAGCATTTCTCTTATCCGCGTAATAGGCATATTTTGAGAGTATTTCTTGCGTTAAATTTTCATCGCCATTAGCAAATACAAGTGCTGCGCTTTTAAGCGTTGCCTTAAGCTTTTCAAGTATTGCTTTTTCGGAGGGTACAGGTAGCAAAAGACTTTTAAGCGCCATAGCTAAATCCTCAGCCATTAGAGGGTAGCTGTTAAATAATGTACCGTCAAAATCCCATATAAAATGAGAAAAAATCATGCCTTATCAGGCGAAGGGAGTTCGCTTGTGCAATGGGGACAGCGAGTAGCTTTATCGGCTACATTTTCAAAGCAGTAGGGGCAGCTGCGCGCCTCGGATTTGGGGGCTTCTTCCTTTGGTTTCTTTAGGCTGTTTATAGCACGCACAAAGAGAAATATACAAAGCGCTATTAACACAAAGTCTATAACATTTTGCAGGAACAAGCCGTAGTTAAATGTGGCAACACCCGCATCCTGCGCAGCGCTTATAGACGGGTATTTTACATCGCCGCCTCCAAGCTGTATAAATAGACCGCTAACATTTATGCCGCCGGTTATTAAACTTACTATAGGCATAAATATATCATTTACAAGGCTGCTTACTATTTTGCCAAAGGCTCCGCCTATAATAACACCGACTGCCATGTCTATTACATTGCCTTTTACAGCAAAGGCTTTGAACTCATCAATAAATTCCTTCATAATAACCTCCTTTTAGCTTTGAAAATTTTAACATAGTTCTATCACAGCTTCAACTAACGTTTATGCGCTTTTCTTGCACTTTTTCTGCGGCGCACGGGCTGCGGTTGTTTCTTTTCAAAGGGGTTTTCTCCCTTTATATCAAATAGCTGGTCGCGCAGTTTCGCCGCGCGCTCAAAATCTAGCGAGCCTGCGGCTGAAAGCATCTGGTCTTCAAGTTTTGCAATAAGCTGTTCTCTTTCTTCAGGGCTTAGACGGCTGCTTTCAATTTCTTCCGTACTCTGGGTTATGGCTATAAGCTCCCTTACCTTGGATTGAACGCTTTCAGGGGTTATGCCGTGTTCCTTATTATACTGCGTTTGTATGCGCCGTCTTCTGTTGGTTTCGTTTATCGCCCGTATCATAGAATTTGTAGGGTTATCAGCGTACATTATAACCCTGCCCTCAGTGTTGCGGGCTGCGCGCCCTATTGTCTGTATGAGGGATGTTTCAGAGCGCAGGAAGCCTTCTTTATCTGCATCCAGTATCGCTATAAGCGAAACTTCGGGTAAATCCAGCCCTTCGCGAAGTAGGTTTATGCCTACCAGCACATCATATGCGCCAAGTCTTAAATCCCTGAGCAGTTCCATGCGTTCAAGCGTTTTAATGTCCGAGTGCAGGTAACGCACTCTTACATCGTTTTCACGTAGAAAATCGGCGAGCATCTCGGCCATTTTCTTTGTGAGAGTTGTAACTAGGGTGCGGAAACCTTTTTCGGTTTCCTTGCGTATTTCGCCTATTAAATCGTCAACCTGCCCTGTTGCAGGGCGTACATCTATCTTAGGGTCAAGAAGCCCTGTTGGCCTTATTATCTGCTCTACTATTTGCGAGGAGTTATTAATCTCGTATTCTGCTGGGGTTGCGGATACATATATAACCTGCTTTACGCGCTCTGCAAATTCATCATAGGTAAGCGGTCTATTGTCAAAGGCGGATGGCAGGCGGAAGCCGTATTTTACAAGTTCCTCTTTCCTAGCCCTATCGCCCGCGTACATGGCGCGTATCTGGGGGATAGTTACATGGCTTTCGTCTATAAAACACAGGAAATCGCTAGGAAAATAGTCTAGCAGCGAATAAGGCGGGTCGCCGGGATTGCGCCCGTCAAAATAGCGGCTATAGTTTTCAATACCTGTGCAAAAGCCTATTTCCCTTAGCATATCTATATCATATCTGGTACGCTGTAGTATGCGTTGCGCCTCAAGGAGTTTGCCCTCTTCTTCAAACTTTTCAGCTTGCATGAGCATATCCTTTTCTATCTGATTTATCCTATCCTCGCGCCCTTCAATTTGGGAAACATAGTGCGAGGCGGGAAATATGGATATATGGTTTATTTGATGTATGGTTTCGCCTGTCGTAAGGTTAAACTCCGACAGCCTATCTATTTCATCGCCGAAAAACTCAACTCTTACACCATTTTCCTTGCTGCCAGCGGGGATTATATCAACCACATCGCCTCTTATTCTGAACATGCCCCTGTCAACGCCTATGTCGTTCCTATCGTACTGTATTTCTATAAGCTTTCTTGAAAGCTTTTCAGGGCTTATATGCATACCGGGACGCAGGGAAATCATCTGCCCTTCGTATTCTGAAGGGTCTCCCATGGAATATATGCAGCTTACGGATGCTACTATTATTACATCCCTTCTTTCCCTTAAGGCTGCTGTTGCACTATGGCGCAGGCGGTCTATTTCCTCGTTTACGGAAGCGTCCTTTTCTATGAATGTATCGCTTGATGCTATATATGCCTCCGGCTGATAATAATCGTAATAGGATACGAAATATTCAACAGCGCTGTCCGGGAAAAATGCACGAAACTCGCTGCACAGCTGTGCAGCGAGCGTTTTATTATGCGCAATAACAAGCGTAGGCTTTTGCACCTTCTGTATTATATGCGCCATGGTGAATGTTTTGCCCGAGCCCGTTACGCCAAGCAGTGTTTGCTTAGGGTAACCTGCTATTACTCCACGGCTAAGCGTTTCTATAGCTTGAGGCTGGTCTCCCGTAGGGGAAAAAGGCGCTTTTACTACAAAACGGGACATTATTTGAATATTATGTCTTCCCTTAGGCGATAGATAGTTGCGCCTCTACCTTTATGGCAGAATGCATCGACAAACCAGTCTATCTTCTTTTCAGCATCGTACTGTGGAAGACCGTAGCGTATTCCCTTGCGTTTTTCACCTCTCATATTGGAGTCTGTCCAAAATACGCTGTCGGATTCTGCATCATAATCCTTTGTAAAAATAAGGCTGTGCGCTCCTTTGCCGTAGTAATAGTCGGCGCTCATCTGAAAATAATCGCCTTTTTTTACATTTTTCATAAACTCGCGGGCAAGTTTTTTATTCTCCTTTTTGGAAAAATCCTTATCGTACTTAAACTGAAAAGCAGCCAAAAAGGGGTTGCCGGATGAAGCGGGTATATTTTCCCATTCTATGCCGTAGTAGTAGGGCTTGCTCTCTTCCTTTGGCAGATTGTTTGGTATAACAAGCTCTACATCAGGGTATTCAGCTATGCGGTATTTATTTTTTGCCTTGGTAAAAACATATACCGTGAAGTTTTTACACAGATATTTATCCCCCGAATAGTGGGCGGATTGCAGCCTGCCTGCCGCTGCATCGTACAGCGCCTTAGCTTCAAGCAGTATGTCGTCTATAAAAGCTTCCCTTGCGCTTAAGTTTTCAGTGAAAGCAAAGGATGGGAAGAGCAATACTATAATTGCAAATACGGACAAAAACTTTTTCATGTCGGCTCCTTTCAAAATAAAGCTCATATAAATTATACACTCAAAGGCAAGTAATAACAAACTTTTAAAACTGTTCTCTTCATGATATACTTTTCATACAAAGGAGAGGAGGTATTAAGTGGCATCCTTTGTTGATAGAGCAAAAGTTAGTTTTAAGGCAGGTAACGGCGGCAACGGCTGTGTTTCCTTTCACAGGGAAAAATTTGTGGTAAATGGCGGTCCCGATGGTGGCGATGGCGGAAAAGGTGGAAACATAGTGCTTGTTGCGGACAGCAATCTGCATACACTGCTAGACTTTAGGTACAAGAAAAAATACTACGCGGAAAATGGTGTGCAGGGTGCATCAAGAAACCGCACAGGTAAATCTGGACAGGATTTAGTTATCCCGCTTCCTGTCGGTACAGTAGTGTTTGAAGAGGAAAGCGGAAGGCTAGTTGCGGATATGTCTGAAGACGGCAAACAGAAGGTATTATTGCATGGCGGAAACGGCGGCTTTGGTAATGCCCGATTTGCAACTGCCACAAGGCAGGCGCCTAACTTTGCAAAGCCCGGTATTGAAACAATTGAAAGGCGTTTTATATTGGAGCTTAAATCCATAGCCGATGTAGGGCTTGTGGGTTTTCCAAATGTGGGTAAAAGCAGTATATTAGCAAGGGTTACAAAGGCTAGGCCAAAAATCGCCGCCTATCATTTTACTACGCTAACGCCCAACCTTGGCATATGCTCATATGCCGGGCAGAGCTTTGTAATGGCGGATATTCCGGGACTTATAGAAAACGCAAGCGAGGGGGCGGGGCTTGGCTTTAACTTCCTGCGCCATGTTGAAAGAACTAGGTTTTTAATACATGTGGTAGATGTTTCAGGTAGCGAAGGAAGAGACCCTGTAGAAGACTACCACCTTATAAATAAAGAGCTTTCGCGCTATGGCGAGCTTGACAAAAAAGTTATGCTTATTGCAGCCAACAAGATTGATATCATGCATGATGAGGATAATTTAACCCGCCTTAAGGAAGCCGCGGGGGATATTCCGATATATCCCGTGAGCGCCGCAACGGGCGAGGGCTTTAACGAATTATTGGGTAAAACAGTAGAGCTATTATCTATAGTTGAAGCTGAGCCTTTCTTTGAAGAGGAAGAGCTAATGCCTGATATAGATGTAGAGGAATTTACCGTCGAAAAGATAGCCGAAAGAGAATATTCAGTAAGCGGCCAATCTATAGATATGCTTATAAAATCCGTCAACTTTAGCGATTATGAAAGCCTTCAATGGTTCCAGAGGACGCTTCGCAAAAGCGGCATTATAGACGCCCTTAAAGAGGCAGGCTGCGTGGAGGGTGACAGTGTGCGTATGGGCGATTTAGAGTTTGACTATATAGAATAAGGAGGAATTATGCTTTTAAGTTCAAGCCAGAGAGCAAAGCTAAGGGGGCTTGCAAACACCATGCCCGTAGTGCTTTATATAGGCAAGGATGGCATAAACGATGCAACTATAAAGGAAGTATACGATTTGCTAAACGCAAAGGAGCTTATAAAATGCGCTGTTCAGCGCAATGCGCCCCTTAGCGCAAAAGAGGCGTGCGAAATTATATGCGAAAAACAGGGTGCTGTACCTGTGCAGGTTATAGGCTCCAAATTTATAATATACAGGCGAAATGAAAAAGAACCAAAAATAGAAATATAGCGTTTAAAAACATAGGCGCACTATTTTAAGAGGGGAGAGGAGCATGGCAAGGGAAAACTACGAACTGCTGGCACTTTTTATGCGGTACTGGTTCGTGTTTTTAATGCTTGTGATTAGCATTAGGGCTGTAAGGCTTATGGCTAAAGAGCGCCATGAGTATAAAAAACTTATAGATTCTCTTCCCGATGCCGGGCTTATAGGCGAAATAGTAGATATTACAACGGGCAACAGCTATCCATTGCCTAGGGAGGGCGATATAAGCAATAAGGCGGGGGCTGACATACGGCTTATATATTTGCCGCGCAGCCTGAGCATGCATTTTGAATTTGTTCCAAGGAAGGGCATACGCTTAAGCCCCGTAAAAAGAAACACTACTGCACTTATGGATGGTATACCCCTATATGAAAGACCTTATGCCCTACACGGTTCATACATACAGGCGGGTAATTATACTCTTAGAGTACGCCTTTTTGAAGGTATAGATGTGCCATACAGTAAAAGGCTAAGTACATCAATGGACGATAGCGAAGGCTGGAGCGAGCGAACATGGGATTTTGCTGCCGATGATTATCTTTACCATATGCAAACAGATGTTAATTACGAGAGCGATTATGATTATAACTACTATAGCCATCAAGAGTATGACTATGGTTACGAAGATGAGGAAGGATACACAAAGGGCTTTGATTTAGCTCCTCCTAGTGGCGTGGCAAAAAAAGAGGACGATTATGAGGAAGAATAAGAAACGCCTTAACAAAAAGCGCATTAATAAAAATCCCCTTGTAAATAAGCTCGCCTTTACCATAGTACTGTTTATATTCAGCGGTTTTGCGATGCTTACTGTTAAAAACATGGATATGCAGACGTTGGTAATTTCCATAGCGGTACCGCTTATATTCCTAATGTCTACAACGCTTATACCCAAAATATTTTTTGCAGATAAGCTGCTTTTATCCTTGGTAAATTTCCTATGCTCGCTTGGTGTGCTTGTGCTGTATCGTATGGACCCTGCAAAGGGTGTAAATCATGCAATAAACTATGTTGTAGGGCTAATCACCATGGTAGTGATTATGTTGGTGGTTAAAAACCTATCGCGCTTTAGGAAGCTTTTTCCTATTATAGGACTATTTTCAATAGCTATGCTTGCCCTGCCTGTGGTAGCAGGAAAGGAAATAGGCGGCGCGAAGGCATGGATTCAGATAGGCTCCATAGGCTTTCAGCCCAGCGAAGTTGTAAAAATAATGCTGGTTGTGGCAAACGCCTATTTTTTATCAAAGAAAAAAATATTCTATTCTATGGCATTTACAGGTATGTGTCTGCTTTTACTTGTGCTGCAAAGGGACCTTGGCACCGCGCTATTATACTATGTAGTTACACTTGTAATGATGTTTGTTGCAAGCGGTAGCTGGGCTTTGCTTGCCGGAGGAGTAATAGGGGCAGGCGCTGTTGCTGTGCTTGGTTACTCCTTGCTTAAGCGTATAGGCTTTGCACACCTTGAAAGGCGGCTTTTGGCTTGGCTAAATCCTTGGGGTAACTATAAAGATGCAGGTTATCAAACAGTGCAGTCGCTACTTGCCATAGTAAACGGCGGGGCATTTGGGCTTGGGCTTGGAGCAGGCAATGCTTCTCAAATCCCCGTAAAGGAAACAGACTTTATATTTCCATTTATATTAAACGAATTTGGTATGATATTCGGGGTATGCTTGGTGCTTATATATATAATAATATTTTTAAGGGGCATAGCAGTAGCTATGAGGTGCAACCATAGGATGCATAGCCTTATGGCTGCGGGCTGCAGCTTCTTTATAGCCTTTCAAACCTTTGTAATAATAGGCGGCAATATAAATATGCTGCCTATAACAGGTGTAACGCTTCCATTTGTTAGCTATGGCGGCACTTCCCTTCTTAGCAGCATGGGTATGATGGGTGTAATTCAAGGCATAGCAAGCATAAATAAAAGGCATATAATGCAAGATGAACTCCTTGCCGATATAGGGGAGGGGCTAGCATGAAGAATCTCAGGAGTATGCTAAGGAAAGCTGCGCTTGTTATGACGGTACTATTGCTATCCCTTGTGGTGTTCGGCGCATACAATGTGTCAACACAAGGCAATAGATGGTTTTCATCAAGCGCCAACACTCATTTAAGGGAGCTTAAGGCTAATGCCACAGCCGGCAATGTATACGATAGAATGGGCGTTCTTCTTGCTACTACAGATATAAACGGTAAGCGCGTATACAATCCCGATAGCAATATAAGGCGCTCTATGGTGCATGTGCTGGGTGACAGGCAAAATAACGTAGGCTATGGTGTTGAAGCTTTTATGGCTAATAGGCTTTACGGTTTTGATACTTCGCCCCTTGTAAGGCTTACCCACGCAATAAGAGGTGAAAAACTAAAAGGGAATGACTTAAGGCTTACCGTTGATTCTAATCTATCATCACGCATTGCTAGGCTTTTTCCAAAGGACCATAAGGGCGCATGTGTGGTTATGAACTACCGCACGGGAGAAGTGCTCAGCCTATTAAGTTTCCCGAATTTTGACCCCGATAATATAACAGAGGCAACTAAGCAGGACAGGAACCGCCCCTTCTGGAACAATGCTACAAGGTGGGTAAGCGCCCCGGGTTCTACATTCAAGGTGATTACGCTTGCAAGCGCGCTTCAAAACATTAATAATATAGAGAATGAAACCCTTAACTGCAGCGGTATAATAGAGTTTCCGGGCGGCAGACATAACCTTCTTGACGCAGGCAAGGCGGTGCATGGGGATATATCGCTAAAGCAGGCGTTTACTAAGAGCTGCAATGTGGTTTTCGGCTCGCTCGCCCTAAGGCTTGGCGATGCGCAGCTTTCAAACACTGCCGCAGCCTTTGGCATAGGCGATTATTTCCTGTTCAGGGATTTTGTTGTGGAAAACTCCTCATACCCTAAGCATAACCGTACTCAAAGCGAGATAGCCTGGACTGGCGTTGGGCAGAGCGCCTTGCAGATAAGCCCGCTTCATATGTGCATGATAGCTTCCTCAATAGCAAACGGCGGGGATATGATGGAGCCTCAACTGCTGCTTAGGGAAATAAACCCTAATAACGAAGTTAAAGAACAATTTTCGCCTAGAGTTTACAAAAAAGCTTTAAGTAAGGAACATGCCCAAATTATTTCAGACTATATGTATGGCGTAGTTCAAAGCGGCACAGGTACAGGCGCAAGAGTAAAGGGCTACAGGATATGCGGCAAGACAGGTTCTTCTGAGATAGACAATCAAGAAAAAAGCAACGCATGGTTTATAGGTTTTATAGACGAGGAAAACTACCCCTATGCCGTGTGCGTTGCTGTTATGAATGCAGGCAGCGCCGGTAAGGTCGCGGCGCCGCTTGCTGGAGAAATATTTAAAGAAATACTAGGAGTAAGGTAATTACAGGCTTCCGCTTCTTCCGCCGTATGAACGCCCTGATGAGCTTGAAAAACTGCTGCTTCCTCCACCACTACTGCTTTTGTTGCTGCTTTCTATTTTGGTTTTTGTTTCCGTCATATATAGGTATATATCGTTGGAATGAACAAGCTTTAAGCTTCCGGGCAACACATAATTTGCTGCGCTGCTTTGGCTTTTCATTCTGCGCATATCTTTAGCGAATATACTTATGGCAATAGCTGCAATTATTGCGGATATTACAAATATATATGGCACATATTGTGCTAATATCTGTACCTTTGTTTTGGGTGTTAGCGCTTTTTGTAGGTAATCCATATAGTCAAGCATTGCATTATAATAGTCCCTGTCAGGAAGGTGCGGTTTTAATACATTATACAGGTCATCCTGGCTTTCGCCTGCAAGCATTTCCTTTGCTGTGCCGAAGCTCGCTTCGCCGTATGCGCCCCTTTTACCTATATCAAAGCAGAAGGCGAACGCTACATAGCTGTCCATGTTTTCATAATCGCGAACGGATTCATAGTATTCAGCGGCGAATCTTTCAGCACTAAAGCCCTTAGAGTTGTTAGTGGTAATAATAATAAGGTCTGAGCCTGTACTTTCGTATAGCTCGCTCGCCCTTTTGTTTAGCACATCAATTTCTTCGGCACTAAAAAAGCCAGTGTCGTCAAACACATGCTTATCTAAAGCAAGCGCAGGTATGCTTATAGCAAAGCAAGAAATTAGTATAGCGGTTATTAAAACTATCAATAAAGTTATTTTTTTCATAATATCACCTAAACTGTAAAATCAAGGACATAATAAATGTAATTATTGCGGAAGAACCTGCAAATATGCCAAGAAACCAGCCTATGGCTTTGGGAACTGACATAGGTATATCGCATGTAAGCTGTTCTGTTTGTCCGTTTATTGCAAAGGTATAGGTTTTATCTGCCTTTTTTGTGGTTATTAGCCACATTGGATATAGCGCAGGGTAGCAGGTGCCGTCAGGCACATTTATCTTTGTGGATATAGGCACGACGGATTCATAACCAAGCACGGTTGAGCGCAGTTCATTTTGCATACTCCGGGCTATACGCTCATCAGCCCTCTTTTTGCTATCTTCTATGGCTACATCGGCTCTACTTGCCTGCGCGCCTGAAAGCACTTCGGGTACATAGGGGAGAGCGTCTTTAGTGTTATATGGCTCAAGCGATTCAGTTAGCTTATTATCCGTTTTTTCGCTTGCGTCAACGGGCAGGTCTTTAAAATCAACAGTGCCGGCTCGCCTTATGCGGTAGTGGCGCGTTTGGGTTATGCGGTAATTTCCCCGTCTAAATGAGCGCACCCTTTTGGCGGAGTAAGTTATATCAGCATCCGCGGTGCAGCTAAAGAGCCAGTAGGGTACATATAGCTTTCTTATTTCGTCTATTTGGTTATTCTTCTTAAACAGATTGGGTATAAGCTTCTTGTTTTTAAAGTAATTTTTGAAAAGCTCAACCGCCCTGTCTTTGCTTACCTTAAAGGGTATTACGGAATCGGGTCTTGTGCCGGGGGTAAATTGAGCAGGTATTATAGACGGGCTGCCACAAAATGCACACTCTGTTGCGACGGTGGTTTCATCGGTTATAAGCTCTGCTCCGCATGATGAACAGTTGAAAGTGCGTGTGCGGTTAAGCTCCTCATCGCTAAAACCTTCGTCTTTAGCTTGCCAATTTGTACCCTCATTAAAGTTTTCACTTTCCTTTTCGATTTCAATAGCTTGTTTAAGGGCTTCAACTTCAAACTGGCTGCCGCAACTTGAACATGCCATTTCCTTAGCGTTGCCATCAAAAGTAAGCGAGCTGCCACAGGAAGGGCATTTATATGTTATTGTTGCCATTTGTACCTCCTTGTCAATATACTTTTTCTGCGCATATTCTAGCAGAGTATGAATATTTTGTAAATAATGATAGCTTATACTTATCTCAGCCTAAATCAGCTTTATATTGCGCGCCTTTTCCGATTTGACTTTGCTTTGCTCAGTCAACGTAGCGCCACTATGTTTCCTTCGCCAAGCTTCGCCAAATCAAAAAAAACTCGCTGCAATCTATGCGCTGCTTTAAACTGAGATAAGTATTACTTGTAAAAAAGAGCTGCATATGCTACAATTTAAAGGTCAAAGAAGGTTAGACTTTTTGACTGGGAGGAGAAAAATGAGGCTAAGCGATATAATAGAAGAATTTATAAAGGGTATGCTTTCCCCAAGCGTAGGGGAGATACGCCTTCAGCGCAACGAGCTTGCTGAATATTTCAGCTGTTCTCCATCTCAAATAAACTATGTTCTGTCAACGCGCTTTACGCCCGCACACGGCTATATTATAGAAAGCAGGCGCGGTGGCGGGGGGTTTATAAGCATAACCCAGATAAAGCCGAAGACAGCACAGCAGCTGGACCATCTGCTTAACAACCTAATTGGAAGCTCCATAGACGATAGGCAGGCAAATGCACTATGCAAACAGCTTTTAAGGCACGATATAATAAACAAGAGAGAGGCGCGCCTCATGTGCGCCGCCACATGCAATAAGGCATTAAATGTTTCCCTATCAAACGGCATGAAGGATGAAGTTAGAGCCAACATATTAAGAAGTATGTTACTATCCCTTGTAAAGGGAAACCAGTTGGAGGAAGAAAATGATCTGTGAAATTTGTAATAAAAACGAAGGCAATATAGTTTTTCAAGTTTATAATAATGGAAAAATGATAACTAGAACAATATGCTCCGAGTGTGCTGTTGCTGCGCAGAACCAGTTTTTTAAGGCGCTGCGTATAGTGACAAACAATGTAAACCAGAAGAGTAAGCAGACTAGGAGCGTTGCGAGGCTGCCGGAAAGCATATGTACTAGCTGCGGCACTGCGATATCGGAAATAACTGAAGACACTCTTCTTGGTTGCCCTAATTGCTATGATGTGGCAAGGGTACAGCTTGCTAAGCTAAAGCAAAAGGATAAAGCTGAAAATACTGAAGAGGGAGAAATTGCGCAGCCAAAGGATATACTTGCGCAAATGCATCATGAGCTAAGAAGCGCAATAGTAATGCAGGATTTTGAACTTGCAGCAAGCATAAGGGATAAAATCCGTAAAACCGAGGAAACGCTTTTAGTAGAGGGTGATGGTGATGAATAAACTGCTTATATCAAGGCGCGCAAGTCTATCAAGAAATTTTAGCGACCTTCCATTCCCTAACAAGATGGATAAGGCGCAGAGGGAAACAGGGCTTGCCAGGGTTTCTCTTGCGCTTTACAGCGGCAGGGAAGTGTTTAAACAGGTATATAAGGGTGATGGCATAGGTCTATCAGGCGCAGGCTTTTTTGCATCAGCAATGGAAGATATACTTTCAAAGGAAAATGTAAACCTTTTTGAAAACAGTACCGGTAATGTATTTGTAATAGCAGGTGATGAGGACTGTGTTAAAGTACAAAGCATTTTTGAAGGTGAGCAGGATAAAGCTATTTACCTTATAGAGAACATAGCATCCCATATATTTAAGGCTTATTCACCGGCTTATGACCCGCAGTTTGGTTACCTTACCGCAAGACCTGCGCTAGCAGGCACCGGTATAGAACTTTCAGCGCTAATACATCTTCCGGTTACAAGCCTACTACGGCAGGTATCATCTGCTAAAAAAACACTTAAAGAGGAAACAAACTGTGTGTTATCCCCTATAAGCAAGGGGCGTAACCCCTCATGCCTTTACGAAATAAAATGCATGGGAGAAGGTGCAGATAGTATGAAAGAGAGCTTGGATAACGCGCTAAATAAGCTATATACGCAGGAGAGCTTGCTTGCAAAAAGGGTGTTAAGTAATCCGCGCTCATCTCTGTACGATAAGATACATAGAGCTTATGGTGTGTTGTGCCATGCAAGGCGCATAACTATGGAGGAGTTTCTATCCCTCTGGTCGCTTTTACGCTTGGGGGCGGAAAACAAAGCTATAGACATAAGCATAGAAAAGGTGGACAGCCTGCTTAAACCATCAAGCCGTGTGCATGAGCGCTTGAGAAACAACTCAAACGAAAGAAACTATATAAGAGCCGATGAAATAAGGCGGCTACTTAAGGAGGAATAACATGTCGCTATACGGAAAGTTAAGCCCGAAGGCGAGAAAAGTAATGGAATATGCACAGCAAAGCGCTGTGGATATGCAGCATAGATATTTTGGAACCGAGCATCTGCTAATAGGTTTAGTAAAGGAAGCGAGGGACGATGTACCTTCATTACCTAAACATATAACGCAAAGCACTGTGAAGGATACCGTATCCCAGCTTTACGCGCAGCAGGATGAGCCTGTTAAAGCGCTGGAGCTTACCCCTAAAATGAAGGCTTTGATAGAAAAAGCTGTGCTTTTTATACAAAAAAGCCAATCGCAGAATGTAACCACGCCGCTTATGTGGAAATTGCTACTTGAGGAAAACAGTTCCGTTGCGGTAAGGATTTTATCAGTATTCGGTTGTGATACGCAGGTACTTAAGGAAGAAGCCGAAACCAGCCTTAAAAGAAAGCTCAGCGGAGAAGGTGATGAAAGTTCTACCCTAATGCGCTTTGGCAGGGATTTAACCCGTATGGCAAGCGAAGGCTTGCTTGACCCTGTTATCGGCAGGGAAAAAGAGATAAAGCGCATAGTGCAGATACTTTCAAGGCGTAAGAAAAATAACCCAATACTAATAGGCGAGCCTGGGGTTGGAAAAAGCGCTGTTGTTGAAGGTCTGGCTATGAAAATGCACAAGGGAGAGATACCCGAAACCTTGCGGGATAAAAAGCTAGTATTGCTTGATGTAAGCAGTATAGTTGCCGGAACCAAATATAGGGGCGAATTTGAGGAACGCATGAACGGTATAGTTGATGAGGTTCGCAGCCGCAAAGATGTAATGCTTTTTATAGATGAAATACAGATGATAGTAGGCGCAGGACGCGCAGAGGGCAGCATAGATGCCGCAGGCATATTAAAGCCAGCTCTTGCAAGGGGAGAGATACAGCTCATAGGCGCAACTACTATTAATGACTATCGCAAGAGCATAGAAAAGGATAGCGCCCTGTCAAGAAGGTTGCAGCCTGTAATGGTTGAAGAGCCCTCAAGTGAAGATAGTGTTCTAATAATCCATGGATTGAAAGATAAATATGAGCAGCATCACAAGGTTAAAATAACTGATGAGGCTATAGAAGCTGCCGTTAAATACAGCGTGCGCTATATTAACGATAGGTTCCTGCCCGATAAGGCTATAGACTTAATAGACGAGGCGGCATCGGCTAAGCGCATTAAGGCTATGGATACGCCTGAATATATTAAGCTTATGGAAGAAGATGTAATAAAAACCGGTGAACTTAAGAAGGCTGCTATAGAAAAGCAGGAATATGAGAAAGCTGCAGATATTAGGGATAGGGAGCGCAGGCTTAAAGGCGTTCTTATAAAATCCCGCGAGAACTGGAAAAAAGAGCTTGAAGATAATATGCTATCCATAAACAAGGATGATATAGCCTCTGTCGTGTCCGGTTGGACGGGCGTTCCTGTTAATCAGATGACAAGGGAGGAATCCGAAAGGCTGCTTAACCTTGAGAAAGAGCTGCATAAAAGGCTCGTTGGGCAAAATGAAGCTGTGTCAGCTGTAAGCCGTGCGCTAAGGCGCGCAAGCGCAGGTATGCAAGACCCTAAGCGTCCGCTTGGTTCATTTATATTCCTAGGTCCCACAGGCGTTGGCAAGACAGAACTATGCAAAGCGTTGGCTGAAGCTATGTTTGGCGATGAGGAAGCAATTATACGCCTTGATATGAGCGAGTACATGGAAAAGCATACTGTATCACGTATGGTGGGTTCGCCCCCCGGCTATGTAGGCTTTGAGGAAGGCGGTCAGCTTACAGAACTTGTAAGGAGAAAGCCCTATTCAGTAGTACTGTTTGATGAAATAGAAAAAGCGCATCCCGATGTATTCAATATGCTGCTTCAAATACTTGAGGACGGCAGGCTTACAGATAACATGGGCAAAGTTACCAATTTTAGAAATACTATAATAGTTATGACGAGTAATCTTGGAGCGCAGAGTATATTTAGCGGCAGGTCGGTAGGCTTTGGCGTTGAAGCGGGAGAATTACCCGATTATGACATCATGAAACAGCACGTGCTTGATGAAACCAAAAAGCAGTTTAAGCCCGAATTTATAAACCGCCTTGATGAAATAATAGTATTCCATGCGTTAAACACTGATGAGATGAAAAAAATAGCAACTATAATGCTGGGTAAGGTACAGGAGCGCCTTGGCGCACATTCCTTAAGCTTAAGCTTTGGCGATGAGCTGCTTGAATTTATAGTAAAAGAAGGCTTTAACCCCAAGTTTGGTGCAAGACCGCTAAGAAGAGCCATACAAAGGCTTATAGAAGACCCGCTGAGCGATTATATATTAAGCGCCAAAAATTCTGCTGCTTGCGGTGAAGTATGCTCAATAGAAGCATATATGCGGGATGGAAAGATAGCATTCAGAAAGGCTGAGGAAAAAGAAAAGACAGCCGTTCAATAAAGCTATATAAGTTTTGAGTGTAGTATTTGCTATAAGATACGGTAAAATTAAGCGAAACTGAATGCTCATAGACAACAGTATATTTTTGCAATAGGCATGTTACTTGGCACAAAAAAAAGCCCTATTTTCCTTTGTTTTTCAAGGTGAAGAGGGCTTTTCAAATTAGTGAAAATATGGTATAATATTTAAGGTTCGGGTGAGCTAAAAACTGCCCGCAGCATGAGAGGGCATACCCTCTTTTTTAAGGAAGGAAGGCTTAATGTCAAACGAAGGGAACAAAAATAATATTTCCGATATTATAGCAGCAACTACGCATGTAAATGCCACTTACGACGAAAGTCAAATACAGGTGCTTGAAGGGCTTGAAGCTGTTAGAAGGCGCCCCGGTATGTATATAGGTACAACAGATGTTGCAGGTCTTGAACACTTGGTGTACGAAATTGTGGACAACTCTATCGACGAGGCGCTTGCCGGCTATTGCGAAAATATAGAAGTGCTATTAAATGCGGACGGTTCCGTAACCGTTCAGGACGATGGACGCGGCTTCCCTGTGGGAATCCACCCTAAATTAAAGCGCCCTGCGGTTGAGGTGTGCCTTACTATGCTGCACGCAGGCGGTAAGTTTGACGGTGCAGGCTACAAGGTATCAGGGGGCCTACACGGCGTAGGCGCTGCGGTTGTAAATGCGCTAAGCAAAAAGCTAACTGTTACTGTGCATCAAAACGGAAAAATATATGAGCAAAGCTATGAGCGCGGCAAGCCGCTTGGCGATCTTGAGATAATAGGCGAAACCCATGTTACAGGCACTATAATTTGTTTCCTTCCGGATATTAAATCCAAAGATAATCCGGACGGTGTGTTTGATGAGGGCGTATCTTTCAGGCTTGAAACCCTGCGCTCAAGGCTTAGGGAAATGGCATTCCTAAACAAGGGTATAAATATTTTTATAGGCGATTATCGTCTGGAAGAACCTTTTGAAAAAAACTTCCACTTTGAAGGCGGCATTCAGGAATTTGTAAAATATATAAACAGAAACAAAACCGTACTCTTTGATGAACCTATATACATAGAGGGTGTTAAAAATGATGTTGCTGTTGAAGTTGCCATGCAATATAACGACAGCTATGTTGAAAACACTTTTAGCTTTGCAAACAACGTGCGCACGCCGGAGGGCGGAACGCATCTTTCTGGTTTTTATACCGCGCTTACAAGCACTATTAACGATTATGCCCGCAAATATAAAATACTTAAGGATTCCGATGCTAATTTAAAAGGCGAAGATGTAAGGGAAAGCCTTGTTGCGATAATATCTGTAAAAATGCACGAACCCCAGTTTGAAGGACAGACCAAGTCCAAGCTTGGCAACAGCGATGTTAGGGGAGTTGTTTCAAGCACCGTTTCAGAGGGTCTATCCAACTTCCTTGAGGAAAATCCCGGCGTTGCAAGGGCAATACTGGATAGGTGCCTTGCCGCCGCGAGAGCAAGAGAAGCTGCACGCAAGGCTAGGGAACTTACTAGGCGCAAAACCGTGCTTGAAAGCGCAGCGCTCCCAGGTAAACTAGCGGACTGTTCCGAAACAGACCCCGCTAAGTGCGAGCTATTTATAGTAGAGGGCGACAGCGCGGGGGGGAGCGCAAAAACAGGCAGGGATAGGCATTATCAGGCTATACTTCCTCTAAGGGGAAAAATATTAAATGTAGAAAAAACGCGCGTTGATAGGGCGCTTGCAAATGCGGAAATAAAAAATATGATAACCGCTTTCGGCTGCGGCATAGGCGATGATTTTGATATAAATAAGCTAAGGTATCACCGTATAGTATGCATGACAGACGCCGATGTTGACGGCGCGCATATTAGGGTGCTGCTGCTTACTTTCTTCTACCGCTACATGAGGCCGCTTATAGATAAGGGCTATGTATATATAGCTATGCCCCCGCTCTATAAGGTAAGCAAAGGTAAGAAGGAGGCTTATGTATACGACGATGCGGAGCTTGAAAAGCTGCTTGACGAAATAGGCAGAGACCCTATGCCTGAACTGCAGCGCTACAAAGGTCTTGGAGAAATGTCTGCTGAGCAGCTATGGCAAACTACAATGAACCCTGAAACGCGCACCATGCTTAGAGTAAGCAGCGAAGATGCAGTCGCTGCGGATGAAACCTTAAGCCTTCTTATGGGCGATCAGGTTGAGCCAAGGCGCAATTTCATCAGGGATAACTATGACATGGTAACCGATTTAGACCTATAAGAGGATATTATGAGCGATATTAAAGATAAAGTAATAGTTACGGAGCTAGAATCCGAGGTAAAAAAATCATTTATAGCATATTCTATGGCAGTAATAATAAACCGTGCTTTACCTGACGTAAGGGACGGGCTTAAGCCTGTTCACCGTAGAATTTTATATGACATGAATGAGCTTGGCATGACGCCCGATAAGCCCTTTAGAAAAAGCGCTCGTATAGTAGGTGATGTGCTTGGTAAATATCACCCGCATGGCGATTCCAGCGTTTATGGGGCAATGGTGCGCCTTGCGCAGGATTTTAATATCCGCTATATGCTGGTGGAGGGACAGGGTAATTTCGGCTCCGTAGACGGTGATGGCGCCGCCGCTATGCGTTATACCGAAGCTAGGCTAAGCCGTCTTGCTATGCATCTTATAGGTGAAATAGATAAAGATACTGTGGATTTTTACCCCAACTTTGATGCCACCCTTATGCAGCCTGCGGTGCTGCCTGCAAGGTTCCCTAACCTTCTTGTAAACGGCTCAAGCGGCATAGCTGTTGGCATGGCTACAAATATACCGCCGCATAACCTTGGCGAAGTGGTAGACGCCGCTGTCGCCTTGATAGATAACTCCGATATAGACCTTGATGGTCTTATGGAGTATATAAAAGGACCGGACTTCCCAACGGGAGGTACAATACTCGGTTTAAGCGGAATAAGGGAAGCCTACTATACGGGTAGAGGACGCATAGTGGTACGCGCCAAAAGCGAGATTGAATCTCTCCCCAACGGGCGCGACCGTATAATAATCAACGAAATACCCTATCTTGTAAATAAAGCTAGGCTAATTGCAAAAATTGCGGAGCTTGTACACGATAAACGCATAGACGGTATAAGCGATATACGAGATGAGAGCGATAGAAACGGTATGCGTATAGTAATAGACCTAAAGCGCGATGCAAATGCTCAGATTGTGCTAAATCTATTATATAAGCATACTCAGCTTCAGGATACATTCGGTGTAATAATGCTTGCGCTTGTAGACAATAAGCCCTGCATACTATCTCTTAAAGAGATGCTTGAGTACTATATTGACCATCAGGTTGATGTTGTAACAAGGCGCACTAAATATGAGCTTGATAAGGCGGAAGCGCGTGCCCATATCTTAGAAGGTTTACTAAAGGCGCTTGATAATATAGACGAAGTCGTGCGCATTATCCGCTCCTCGCAGGATACGCCAACCGCAAAGGAACGCCTTATAGATAGATTCGGTTTTTCAGATAAACAAGCTCAGGCAATACTCGATATGCGTCTAGCACGCCTAACTAACCTTGAAGCAGATAAGCTCCAAGCAGAATACGATGCTCTTCAAGAAAAAATCGCTTACTATAAGCTGCTGCTATCAGATAGAACAAAGCTTATGGAAGTTATCAAAGAAGAGATACTCGCTATACGCAATAGGTTTGCAGATGAAAGGCGTACCGCTATATCGCCTATCGAAGGCGAAATAGACATAGAAGACCTTATTCCCAAGGATTCTATGGTAGTCACCATGACGCATTTTGGTTATGTGAAACGCCTGCCTCAGAGTACATATCGCTCTCAAAACAGGGGTGGCAAGGGCATAATAGGCATGTCTACCCGAGATGAAGACTATGTTGAAAAGATGTACATAGTGCATTCGCACAGCGATATGCTGTACTTTACTGATAGGGGACGGGCGTACGGTCTTAAATGCTACGAGATACCCGAGGCAAGCAGAACGGCAAGGGGAACAGCTATTGTAAACCTATTGCAGCTTGAAGGCGGCGAAAAGGTAACCGGCATGCTTCCCATACCCGATAGGGATAGCGACGACATGCTCCTTATGGCTACAAAACAAGGTAGGATTAAAAAGACTGCCTTGTCGGAGTTTTCTAACCTCAGAAACGCGGGTATTATTGCCATTAATCTTGTAGATGATGATGAACTTATAGGCGTTGAACTAACCGACGGCAACCAAGAAATAATGATTGCTACAAAGAAGGGCAAGAGCATACGCTTTAGTGAAAACGAAGTCCGCATGATGGGTAGGAACACCCAAGGCGTTAAGAGCATAGAACTTGATGAGGGAGATGAAGTTATATCACTTGCAATAGTAGATGAAGATAAACAGGTTCTATGCATTACGGAAAAGGGCTATGGCAAGCGTACCCTGATAGACGAATACCGTCTGCAAGCCCGTGGCGGGAAGGGCGTTGCGGTTATGAAGCTATCTAAAAAGACGGGTAATTTAGCTTCAGTGCTTATGGTATCCGAAGAAGACGAACTTATGCTCATAACTGATGACGGTACCATTATAAGGACTCCAATAACGGATGTGCGTATAATGGGTAGAACTACTCAAGGTGTACGCCTTATGCGCGTAGCAGACGATGCTGTAATAGTTGATGTTGACATAGTCGCTGAGGAAGACGATGACGATAATACAAATGAAGATGAGCATCTTCCCGCGCCTTTTGACGATATAGAAGAAGATGTAAACTTAGAAGATAACGAGGAAGATTTTTAATTAAAGTGCAGCGTCGCCAAAACAAAGGGAGTTTATATGAAGGGTAGGCAGAGCCTAATAGAGGGGATATCCGTGCTTGGCATAGCGGGGCTTATTTGCAAGGTAGTAGGCGTACTATACAAAATTCCCCTTGCGCGCACTATAGGTCCCCTTGGAATGGGGGTATATCATCAGGTTTTCCCTACATATAATCTTTTGCTTACTATTTCTTCCGCCGGAATACCGGTAGCAATATCCCGCATGGTTGCGGCAAGTATAGCGGATGAAGACCATGCAAAGGCAAAAAACATATTTAGCATAGCGCTTAAAATACTGTTTGTGGTTGGCTTGTTAGGCAGCCTGCTTATGGTGTTTTTAAGCTCTATGCTTTCAAATGCCAAGGGCACTCCGGAAGCTATGAACAGCTTTATTGCAATATCTCCCAGCCTGTTCTTTGTATGTGTTATGAGTGCATATAGGGGCTATATGCAGGGTAGAATGCGCATGATACCAACGGCAGTGTCGCAGCTAATAGAACAGGTAGGCAAGGTGTTTGTAGCCATGCCGTTAGCGTATATAGGTATGCAAAGAGGCGGGCATGTAGATGGCGCTGCAGGGGCGCTGCTTGGCATATCCATAGCTGAGGCTGCTGCCCTAATATATATGATTGTAGATTCCAAAAGAAATACGGTTCCAAATACATCTATAAAGCCCATTACGGCAGATAGGCAATCAACCCGCAATCTATCAAGGGAACTTATTTATACATCTATCCCCATAACTATAGGCGCATGTATTGTGCCTATCGCCTCAGAGGCGGATTCATTTATGCTTGTAAGGCTTATGAGCGCCTATATCCCAAGGGAAGAGGCTGTAATACGTTACGGTATATATACAGGTCTTGTAATAGCGCTTATAAATGTGCCCACAGCAGTGGCAATGGCGCTTAGCACAAATCTAGTGCCTAATATAAGCGCAGCAAAGCAGGAGAATAATGCTAAGGCATTAATTAGCCACAGCGCAACCGGCATAAAAGCATCAATGGTAATAGGTCTTCCTGCCTCGATAGGTATGAGCCTGCTTGCGGAGCCTATTTTACAGCTGCTGTTTAGTGGTGAACAGTACAGCGTTTATCAGTTAAGCCAAGGAGCAAGACTGCTTGAAATAAGCAGCCTTACTATTGTGCTGTTTACAATGGTGCAGTCAACCAGCGGTATACTGCAAGGGCTGGGTAAGCAGCGTATACCCATGTACACATTGGCGTTTGGTATAGTGCTTAAAATACTGCTTAACCAAGTATTGGTGCGTATTCCCGCTATAAACATACATGGCGCACCCTTTGCGTCGCTTTTATGCTACGCTGCAAGCCTTATACCTAATCTCTATTATGTTTCAAAGTATACCGGCTTACGTATTGATATAGGCGATACTTTTTTAAGACCTGCTGCAGCCTGCGGCATAATGTCGGCTTTTGTGGTTATCGTAAAACTTATTTTCAGCGATAGATTAAATCACTCGTTTGTATTGTTATTTATAACTATTGTACTTGCTGCAGCTATATACCTATTTGTTGCGGAAAAACTCGGCTGTATAAAACTACCGAATATAAAACCAGGAAGACGGAAATGAATAAAATAACCATAGTATCATTAGGACCGGAACCAGCAGAGCAAAACCTTTGCCTTGGCGCATTAAGTGCCATGAAAAAGGCAAAAAAACTAATACTGCGAACGGAACAGGTTTCCGCAGCGGATTTACTTAAGGCAGAGGGGATGGAATTTGAAACCCTTGACTTTATATATGATACTGCAGAGGATTTTGATACAGCGCATGTTAAGGCTGCTGAATACATTATTAATATGGCGCTTGAAAGTGAAATTTGCTATGCAGTTATAGACCCGCTGCATGATGAAAGCGTAAAACAATTATATAAAGAAAACAGCAATGTTTTAACATTAGTTGGTGTTCCTATACATGCTCCATATGTGCTTAAAGCAAGGCTTGAAAGCCCGTATATCGTAACCGATGCAGTTTCACTCAAAGTATATTCCGCTCAATACCCCATATGCATTATTGAACTAGAGAACAAATTGCTTGCGGGGGATTGTAAGCTCAGCTCAGCCCCATATTTTGGAGATGATGCGGATGTTCTTTTTTATGAGGACGAATGTAAGCCGTATAAAAAAATAAAACTATTTGAACTTGATAGGCAGGCAAATTATAATCACAAAACCTGTGCAATAATAATGCCCGGTCAACTGCCATATAAAAGCAGGTACGATATGGAAGACTTGCTTGAACTTATGCGTATATTGCGCAGCGATAAGGGCTGTCCTTGGGATAGAAAACAGACGCATCAAAGCCTTAGACCATTTCTAATAGAAGAAGCCTATGAAGCTGCAATAGCTATAGACGAGGGGGATTGGGATAGCGCTTTAGAGGAGCTTGGCGATGTGCTGCTCCAAATTGCCCTGCATTCGGTTATAGGCGAAGAGTATGCCAGCATGACATTCCAAGAGATAGTAAGCGGCATATGCAAAAAGATGGTGCTGCGTCACCCTCATGTGTTTGCGGATGAAAATATAGGCACAATAAAGGAGCTTCGCTCAAGCTGGGAGAACATTAAAAAACAGGAAAGAGGCTATGATACCGTAGGTGATGCCATGCTTGACTTAAAGCGCGGTTTGCCGCCACTTATACGTGCTGAAAAGGTGCAAAAGAAAGCTGCGGATGTCGGTTTTGACTGGGATGAGCCAAAAGAAGTGCTAAAAAAAGTGCATGAAGAAGCGGATGAAGTAATGGAAGAAATCCGCCTTGGTAATGACCCTTCAGAAGAAATAGGCGATTTATTCTTCGCATGTATTAATCTAAGCAGGCTTTGTGGGCTTGATAGCGAAGACCTTATAAATATGGCGACCAAAAAATTCATTAAACGTTTTGTTTTTATGGAAAAAGAGGTAAAATTAGCAGGAAAAGCCTTGAAAAGCTTGACAATAGAAGAAATGAGTGTATACTGGGAGCGTAGCAAGGCTGGTGACGATAAATAGTTTTGCTCAACTTATAATAGGAGGTTAAGATATGAATAAGACCGAACTTATCGCTGCAGTAGCAAAGGCAGCTGAAATCAAGAAAGTTGACGCAGAGAAGGCAGTTAACGCAGTTCTTGATATCGTTAAGGACACCCTAAACGCAGGCGAAAAGGTACAGCTTATCGGCTTTGGCACGTTCGAAGCGAAGGACCGTGCAGCCCGTACCGCGCGCAACCCCCGTACAGGCGAGGAAATTCAGGTTCCTGCTTCTAGGGTACCGTCTTTCAAAGCCAGCAAGGTTTTCAGAGAAGAACTTAACAAGTAAGCTATTTATACTTATCTCAGCCTAAATCAGCTTTATCTTGCGCACCTTTTCCGATTTGTCTTTGCTTTGCTCAGTCAAAATAGCGCCGCTATGTTTCCTTTGCAAAGCTTTGCCAAATCAAAAAATTTGCTGCAATCTATGCGCTGTTTTAAACAGAGATAAGTATTAGCAAAAAAACTGCCGGCATTTGTCGGCTGTTTTCTTTTTATGGAATAATATGCGTTTAGATAAATTTTTGAAAACTTCCCGTATAATAAAGCGCAGGACGCTTGCAAAAGAGGCTTGCGATACAGGAAGAGTAAGTATAAATGGGAAGATAGCAAAAGCGGGCGCAGAAGTTAAAGAAGGGGATAAGATAGAGCTGCGCCTAGCTTCCCGCAGCGTACAATACGAAGTATTAAGCCTTAAAGAAGCTATACGTAAAGACGAGGCTATTCATATGTACCGTATTATTAATAAGGAAGGCTAGTCAGCCTCTACAAGACCTTCTTTAGTGTATATTAGTCTTTTAAGACCGAGTTTTTCTATGTGTTTAATTCCCTCATCATATATGGCGGTATCTTTTAAATGCTTCGGGGAATGGGCGTCAACATTCATTATTACGCTGCAGTTTTCCTCTGCGGCAATTTCCCAAAACTTGTGATACGGATAGCCAAGACCGCTAAAACGCCCCTCTCTGGAAGACATAAGCCCAAGCAAGTTATACTCAAGCGGTACTCCTAAATTGCGCGAGGCATAGCAAATTTCCCTTGCGGTTTTAAGGCATGTATCATCAAATTTGTCATAATCCCTTAAATATAGGTCAGGGTGTGCAAGCCAATCATAAACACCGGTTGTCATAGCGGAAATAGTAGTTTTAAGGTAAAGTATAATATCATCTTTAGTTCTGCAGTTGCCAAAATAAAGGTTGCTATTTTGTACATAATCAAAATGATTGCCCAGAATTATAAAATCTAGGGAATATTCCTCTATTGTTTCCTTTAGCCAAGTCATATGCTCGGGGTAATATTCACACTCAAGCCCGCAGCTTATATCAAGCTTTTTGCCGTATCGTTCTTTTAGGTTTCTAACAGCGCTTATATAATCAGGTAGTTCCTGCATAGTCATACGCATGCCTGGTGAAATGGTTCCCGGCCAGGGTGTATGGTCTGAAAAACCTAGTGAATCGTAACCCGCCTCTATGGCAGCTTCTGCATACTCCCACTCTTCGCCTACCGCATGTCCACAGCGTGGCGTGTGAGTATGGTGGTTTTTTCTCATCGCAAACCTCCTTAAAAGTCAATAGGCTGATATTATCAAACCTTGTCATGTCCGTCAAATGGCAGTACAGGCTTTTTATGCGCATTAACTTGTGAATGCTTGCATAGCTTGTTGGATAATGTTATTATTATAGGTGTGCCTATTTATCGGCACGATGTTAATTTTCAGGAGGAGCAACTAATGGCTTATACTGTGGAAAAGATTTCCGGAAATCAGGTTCGTTTTGATTTTACAGTTCCTGCGGAGGAGTTTGAAAAAGCTCTGCAACAGGCATACCTTAAGGAGCGTAAGAGGATAAGTGTTCCGGGCTTTAGGAAGGGCAGGGCGCCCCGTAAGCTTATAGAAAATATGTTTGGCGAAGGCGTTTTCTTTGAAACCGCGTTTGATATTATGTTCCCCAAAGTATATGAGGAAGCTGTAAAAGCGGAGGGTACAAAGGTTGTAGACAGCCCTTCCATAGATATAGAGGAAATTGAAAACGGTAAGGATTTAGAGTTTTCTGCCACCGTATACGTGGTTCCTGATGTGGAGCTTGGAAACTATAAGGGTTTAAAAGCTGTACAATATCTGCCTCCCGTTAGCGATGAAGACATCAACCGCCGTATAGAAAGGGATGTTGAAACTGTAACCACAAGGGAAAGCGTGAGCGACAGAGCCGCAGAAGATGGCGACTATTGTAATATAGATTATAAAGGTACGCTGGACGGTGTTCCCTTTGATGGCGGAACTGCTGAGGGGCAGGAACTACAAATCGGCAGCGGCATGTTTATCCCCGGCTTTGAGCCGCAGCTTATAGGCATGAACATAGGCGACGAGAAAGACATAGTCGCTATCTTCCCTGAGAACTATCACGCTGAGGATTTAAAGGGCAAGGAAGCGGTGTTCAATGTGAAGTTAAACGCAATACAGGCTGAAGTAAGACCCGAACTTAATGATGAATTCGCTCAAGATGTGTCTGAATACGAAACTTTTGATGAATATAAAGAAGCGATCAAAAAAGAGCTTGAGGACATAATTAAGGAAAATAGTGAAGTAAAAGTAAAAGAAGAGCTTTTAAACCAAGTGATGGATGCCTCTGACTGTGATATACCTCAGGCTATGATAGACGATGAAATAAGCCAAATTGTGCGACAAATGCAGATGCAGTTTGCATATCAAGGGATAAGGTTTAATGACTACCTGCGCTATATGGGTATAGACAGCAGGGAAAAGCTTATAGACCACTATTCTCCGTCCGCTACTATGAATGTTAAACAGGCTCTAGTGCTTGAAGCGATAGTAGAAAAAGAAGCAATAGTAGAAAGTGAAGAAGAGCTGGATGAATTTATGATTGAATATGCAAAACAGGAAGGGCGCGAACTTGAAGAACTTAAAAAATCCCTAAAAGAAGACACAATGGAGGAAATACGCAGCCTTATTAGAAAACGCAAGGCATCTGACTTTATTTTCGAAAATGCCAAAATTAAAGTTAAAGAGGAAGAAGAACCACAGCTTAACGCTCAAGAAATGGTAAAACAGGTGGAAGAAGCCATAGATGAAGCTGAAGAGCAAGAAGAAAAAGAAGAGAAAAAAGAAAAGAAGAAGAAAGTAGAAAAGAAAGAAGAAGAGGAGAAATAATGGGAGAATATTTAATACCATATGTGGTTGAAAGGAGCGGCAACGCAGAGCGCTCCTACGATATATACTCAAGGCTGCTGAAAGACAGGATAGTCTTTATTACAGGAGCTATAGACGATGGAATGGCAAATACTGTCGTGGCGCAGCTTTTATATCTTGAAATGGATAACCCAAATGCCGACATATCGCTGTATATAAATAGCCCCGGTGGTTCTGTAACCGCAGGTATGGCGATATACGATACCATGCAGTATATAAAAGCCCCGGTAAGAACCGTGTGCGTTGGTATGGCGGCGTCAATGGGCGCATTCTTGTTAATGGCGGGAGAAAAGGGTAAACGCATGGCGCTTCCTAACAGCGAAGTTATGATACACCAGCCCTCAGGCGGTGCGCAAGGTCAGGCAACGGATGTTACTATACGCGCAAATTGGCTCCTACGCACTAAGGAAAAGATGAACCGCATGATGGCGGAAATGACAGGCAAGGATATAGAACAAATAGCCAAGGATGTGGAGAGGGATTATTTTATGACCGCAGAAGAAGCTCTTGAATACGGCATAGTAGATGAGATATACTCACCTCAAAAGAAGGAAGATTAGGAAATAATGTCTAAAAATGGCTTCGATCCGAATAAAATACAGTATTGCAGTTTCTGTGGGAAACCGCAAAACGAGGTAGAGCAGCTTATCGCAGGTAAAAACGCCTATATTTGCAACGAATGCGTTTCCATATGCGGCGAAGTGTTGGATAAGGTTGCTCCAAAGCGCTTTACGGGCAAGGTGTCAAGAACTAAACTGCTAACGCCTGTTCAGCTTAAAGAGGAGCTGGACCAATACGTAATAGGGCAGGAGAAGGCTAAGCGCGCGCTAACAGTCGGTGTTTACAATCACTACAAGCGTATCCGCTCAACAAGGCGTAACAAAGATGTGGAACTTAAAAAGTCCAACATATTGCTAATTGGAAACACCGGTACGGGAAAAACTTATCTCGCCCAAACTCTAGCAGAAATCCTTAACGTACCCTTTGCGATAGCAGATGCGACGAGCTTAACGCAAGCTGGCTATGTAGGCGAAGATGTAGAAAACATACTCCTTCGCCTCGTACACGCTGCCGATGGAGATGTTAGGGCTGCTGAGCAGGGCATAATATACCTTGATGAGATAGATAAAATAGGCAGAAAATCTGAAAACGCCTCCATAACCCGTGATGTTTCGGGCGAGGGTGTTCAGCAAGCGCTTCTTAAAATACTTGAGGGCACTCTAGCTAATGTACCACCTCAGGGCGGACGCAAGCATCCCCAGCAGGAGTTTATACAGCTAGACACTACGAATATATTATTTATACTGGGCGGCGCATTTAGCGGGCTTGATGAAATAATCAAAAACCGTCTTGGCGGAAGAAGCCTAGGTTTCGGTGCACAGGCGGTTAGCAGTGGCGATAAGAGCGATGAGCTATTAAAACAGGTTCAGCCGGAGGATTTAGTGCGTTTCGGCTTAATACCGGAACTTGTGGGTAGACTCCCTATAATTGCCGCACTTGATGAGCTAGATGAAGATGCTTTAATACGCATACTCACTGAGCCTAGAAATGCCCTTGTACGCCAATTTCAGTACCTATTTTCTCTTGACGGGGTAGAGCTTAAATTCACCTCTGATGCACTAAAAGCGGTTGCGCAGCAGGCAATAGAGAGAAAAACCGGCGCAAGGGGCTTAAGAGCCATACTGGAAGATATATTGCTTGATACAATGTTCTTCCTGCCTTCAAAGACGGGCTATAGGCAGTGCATAGTGGATAAGGATACTGTGCTTAAATTAAGCGAGCCTAAGCTCATAAAAGAGGAAAAACGTTCCACGGGCGCAAAAGCTATAAAAAAGGCAAATACGCCTATAACAGGCGATGCATCTTAAAAATATATATTTAATATCACGAGTTTTAGCTATTTAGTTAGATAATAATTGCAAGGAGGATAAATGCAAGAAAAAACGCGGATAGATTTACCGCTTGTTCCGCTTAGGGGAATGATGATGTTCCCCCATACAGTGCTGCATTTTGATGTCGGGCGTTCCAAAAGCGTTGCGGCTATAGAGTATGCGCTGGAAAATGATAGAAAGATTTTTTTAGTAGCCCAAATGGATTCCGAAGTTGAAGACCCTTCCACAAAAGAATTGCACGGTGTAGGTACTATAGCTGCAATAAGGCAGGTGCTTCACCTATCGGGCAATAATATGCGTGTGCTTGTTGAAGGCGTATCAAGGGCTAAACTTATAGATACATATACAAAAGAGGAGGCTTATTTTGCCTCCATAGAGGAAATATCCCCCTTTAACATGGCGAATATGGATGATAAAATGCGCGTCCTTATGCGCAGTGTAAAGGAATATTTTGAAGAATACACCGCAAGCGGCAGCCGTGTATCGCCTGAACTACTAAGGGCGGTTAAGCGTATAGAGGATCCGGATCACCTAATAGACACAATTTCATCAAGTGTTATTAGCGAATTTAGTAAAAAGCTTGAGATGCTCAGCATAGAAAAAACAGATGAACGCCTAACCGAGATGTGTGCGTTTTTGGCGCAGGAAACCGAGCTTGCCAGTATAGAACGTATGGTGCAGATGCGTGTTAAAATGCAGCTTGATAAAAACCAAAAGGAATATTATCTGCGCGAGCAGATGCGTGTAATAAAAGAGGAACTTGGAGAGGATGAAAAAAACCTTATAGATGAGTTTAGTGATAGGCTTGAAAAATTAAAGCTAACTGAAGAAGTACATGAAAAGGTTTCATCAGAAATAGAACGCTTATCCCGTCTTATGTCTGGCTCCCCTGAAGCCTCTGTTAGTGAAAACTATATACGCTGGATACTTGATATGCCTTGGGGAAAGTATACAAGGGATAAAACCGATATAGTGCGCGCAAGAAAGGTGCTAGATAAAAACCACTACGGTATGGAAGAAGTTAAAGAGCGCATTATAGAGTTTCTTGCCGTGCACCTTTTGCGCTCAAGGAGCCGTCCGGATAAGGTTAAAGGCTCTATACTCTGCTTTGTGGGTCCGCCCGGCGTTGGTAAAACATCAATAGTAAAGGCTATAGCTGAAGCCATGGGGCGCAAATTTGTTCAGATGTCCCTTGGTGGCGTAAGGGATGCCGCAGAGATATACGGACATAGAAGGACATACGTGGGCGCTATACCCGGCAGGATAATTTCTGGCATTAAACAGGCAGGTACCATGAATCCCGTGTTTCTGCTTGATGAAGTGGATAAATTAAGCAGCGATTTTAGAGGCGACCCCTCAAGTGCGTTACTTGAAGTATTGGATAGCGACCAGAACAACCATTTTACAGACCACTACCTTGAAATACCCTTTGATTTATCCTCGGTAATGTTTGTAACTACAGCTAACGTTACGAGCACCATACCTCCTGCCCTATTTGATAGGATGGAGATAATAGAGGTTAGCAGCTATACAGAAGAAGAGAAGTTTGAAATAGCTAAAAGGCATCTCGTAAAGGAAAATATACGCCAATATGGTCTTAGCGCAGGCAGCGTGCGCCTTACCGATGCCGCGATAAGAAAGGTAATAGAAGGTTATACTAGGGAAGCGGGCGTGCGTACATTATCCCGTACGCTTGCTAAAATAATAAGAAAAGCTGCCGTTGAAAAGCTTGAAAATGGCAGAAAAACCATAAGTGTAGGGCTTGAGAAAGTGGCAAAATACTTAGGTGCCGAAAAGTATTTCAGGAGTGATATAAACAAAAAGCCTACCATTGGCGTTGTAAACGGTCTTGCTTACACAAGCGTTGGCGGTGAAATGCTTGCGGTAGAATGTATAGTAATGCCCGGCACCGGAAAATTCCAGCTTACAGGGCAGCTTGGTGATGTTATGAAGGAAAGCGCGCAGGCATCATTAAGCTGGGTGCGCTCTAAAGGAAAAGATTATAATATCACTGATGATTTTTTCCAGAAGAACGATATACATATACATGTACCAGAGGGTGCAGTTCCAAAGGACGGTCCCTCCGCAGGTATAACTATGACAGTGGCTTTAATGTCCGCCATAACAGGCATAGCTGTAAGGCAGGATGTAGCTATGACAGGAGAACTTACGCTTGCTGGAAGGGTGCTTCCAATAGGCGGTGTTAGAGAAAAGCTGCTTGCAGCGTATAGAGCAGGGGTTAAGCTGTTGTGCCTGCCTGATGAAAACAAAAAAGATGTTGAAGAGTTGCCGGAATACATAAGGGAAAGCTTTACTATTCATTATGTATCAAAGCCTGAGGAAGTGCTTAATATAGCCTTGTTAGTAGAAGAAGATGGAAATTAATAGCGCAAAATTCGTAATAAGCCTGCCTGAATATAATAATTTTCCCGGCATAGGCAAAAAGGAGATAGCATTTGCGGGGCGTAGTAATGTGGGTAAAAGCTCCCTTATAAATAGCCTGTGCAAAAGCCGCTCACTTGCTAAAACAAGCGGTACGCCAGGCAAAACTAGGCTTATCAATATATTCCTAATTAATGATAGCGTACATTTTGTGGATTTGCCCGGTTATGGCTATGCTAAGGTAAGCAAGGCTGAAAAAGAACGCTGGGCACATATGATGGACGATTATTTTAAAGTTTCCAAATCGCTTTCTGCCTGTATACTACTAGTTGATTTACGCCATAAGCCCACAGAACAGGATGTGCAGATGCTGGACTTTTTGCGCTACAATTCCATATCCTATACGATTGTCGCCACTAAGGCAGACAAGCTCTCAAGGGCACAGCAGAATAGGGCAAAAATGCTGGTTTCAAGCACGCTTGTAGTGCAGCCTTGGGAGATATTGCTATGGTCATCTGTAACAGGGCTTGGCAGAGAGGAATTGTTGTCCTCCATAGAAAAGCATTTGAACGCATAGGAGTATAGCTTGAAAAAGAAAGATATAATCATAATCATTTCAATACTTGTGCTTGTAGGCGGGCTTATATTATTGTCTAAGTTTATTCCGTCCCGTGGTATAAATACACCGGTTGTTCAAACCAGCGGTGAAGCTCAAAATACACCGGTTGTTGATAATAATAACGTAACTGAAAACCCGCCGGATAGCACGCCTGTACCCACGTTAGTGCCGGCTGATGCCTACCTTAAAGTGCAGATAGGTCCTATTGTTTATGAGCCCTATCCCCTAATTAAGGATAATGATGAGTTGGTGCTTAAACAACGCTCTGGTAAAGAGAACGTCGTTAGAATGACCAGGGATTCCATATGGATGCACTTCTCAAACTGCGATAATCAGGACTGCGTCCACCAAGGCACGGTAACCCTTGAAAACAGGGATATGCGTGTACTTCAAAACATGATAATATGTCTGCCAAATCAAGTAGTGCTTGAACTACAGACCAAAGAAGAAGCGGAGCAGGAGTTTAACGAGTTTTACAACTAACCCTGCGATTATTTGACATAGCACAGCTCATTTAGTATAATATAACGGTTTCTCAAGAGGTGTTCCGCATTTATACAATGCGTGTAGACGCCAAAGCGTCATTATAAAGGAGTGTTATTATTGTTTAGAACCTATCAACCCAAAAAACGCAAACGCAATAAAGTGCACGGTTTCCGCCAGCGCATGTCAACGCGCGGCGGCCGCAAGGTGCTTGCAAGGCGCAGAGCCCGTGGGCGTAAGTCGCTGACGGTTTAATACTATATTGCTTTTAACCCAGCGTTTTCTTGTGCGTCTTTTCCACTTTGGCTTTGCTTTGTTAAGGTACCATAGGGTCTGCTATGCCTGCTTCACGAAGCTTAGCCAAACCGAAAAAACCACCACGATAAAATCGCTGTTCTAAAAGCAACATAGTATTATTTAAGCATTACAAATTTTCCAATGCTGCCGCTTGGCTATAAACGCTAGGCGTTTAACTGTAGTATGCAAAAACAATTTCGTATACGCACAAACGGTCATTTTAGTTTTGTATATAGGCGTGGCAAGAGGGTATCCTCAAAATTACTGATACTCTATTATGTTAAAGCAAATAGAATACAAGCGGGTTTTTCAATAAGCAAGAAGGTGGGTAATGCGGTTACCAGAAACCGAATTAAACGCCGCCTAAGGGAGAACTTCAGGCTTAGAATACCCGTGTTAAAAAATGGTAATTATGTGTTTGCAGTAAAGCCGGCTGCTGCCACTGCCGACTATTGGGAGCTTTCAAAGGAAATGGACATATTGTTAAAATGTCTTGAGCTATACAAAATATAAATGCTTAAAAAGTTTTTGCTTGGGCTAGTAAGTTTTTATCAGAAAGCCATAAGTCCGCATACTATAGGTGCTTGCAGGTTCAGACCAACATGTTCTGAATACATGCGCATAGCTTTGGAGCGCTATGGCGCTTTTAAGGGTCTATGGCTTGGGATAAAACGTATTTTACGTTGCAATCCTTTTAGCTCCGGTGGCTTTGACCCTGTACCCGAAGCGCCTGAAACTACAATTAGGAGGAAATAAATTTGACGGATTTACTTACCAGTATACTTAACTTTATCCAGTCTTTCATAGGTGCCCATGGCTGGTCCATAGTAGTTTTTACTATATTCGTCCGTTTTTTGCTCATGCCCCTTGATATTAAAAACCGCAAGGGTATGCGTAAGATGCAAAAAATACAGCCCGAACTTGACAAACTCCAGAAGAAATATGTAAATGACAAGGTAAAGCTTCAGCAAAAACAGACTGAGCTTATGCGCAGGGAAAGGTATAACCCTATGAGCGGTTGCCTGCCACTTCTTATACAGATGCCAATACTCTTTGCTATGTTTGCAGCCATGCGGCATATGGCAAATGAGCAGACTGTAAGGCAGGTGTTTGACTATATTCAAGGAAACACACCCGAATTTCAAGGCTGGCTATGGGTACGTAACCTGTGGGTGCCGGATTCTCCGTTTTCACCCGCGGCTCCAAGCGCTGAATCCCTAAGGATGATAGGTTACGATGTTTGGCAGAGAGTATTCCAAGGGCTTGATTCCGCAGCGCAAAGCGGCATACTTACAAACATGTCGATGTTAGTCGAAAACTTCAGCGGCACGTTTGATTTTTCTTCAGCGGAAGTGTTCAATGAAAGTCTTCCTTTAATACAGGAGGCTCTGCTTAATACCCCCGCATATATAAGTTCGCTTGCGACTATTCCGGATCTATCCAACATCAACTTCTTCATAGCTAAGTTTTCTGTGTACAAGGAATATAACGGACTTCTAATATTGCCGATACTAGCAGGCGCTTCACAGGTACTTATGACGAAGTTTAACCCTACAACTGCACAGCAGCAGGAAGGTTCAAATCAAGCTGGCGGAAATTTCATGAAGTATTTCTTCCCTTTGTTCAGCGTATATATCTGTCTTACAAGCAATGCCGCTTTTGCGCTTTACTGGGTTGTGAGCAATATAATAGCCACCACATCCACAATTGCAATAAATGCATATTTCGATAGGAAGGATGCATTAGCTACGGAAGCAAAAGAGAGGTAATAATATTGAGAACATACGAAGCAGAAGCTCGCACGGTAGAAGAGGCGATTAACCTTGGTCTTGAAAAACTTGGCGCCAGCATAGGCGAAGTTGATATACAGGTAATACATGAAGGTAGCAAAGGTTTGTTCGGCTTTTTTGGAAGCCGTCAAGCGAAGGTTAAGCTCACCATAAAGCAGGACGAAAATCTTCCCGATGCAGCTAGGGCGATATTTCAGGACGCTCTAGGTAATGATGAAGAAGAGCAAGATGAAGCGGTCCAAGTACCCAAAGTGCCAGAACAAAAGCCCGCTGAAAAGCCGGCGGTAAAATCCGCGGAAAAAACTAAAGAAAAACGCGAAAAGAAACCTAGGGTTCAGCGCGCAAAAAAACAGCAAAAACCCGAAAAAACTCAGGAAGTAAAGCCCGCAGTTCAGAGGGATATTGAAAGCCCTGAGGGCATAGCGCAGGCGTTTTTGCAGGAAGTTACAAAGCTTATGGGTCTTGATGTAAGTGTACACTCTAGCCGCAACGAAGAAGGCAATGTACAGGTAGTATTTCAGGGTGACCCACAGGGCATACTAATAGGCAGACGCGGCGAAACTTTGGATGCGCTTCAGTATCTTACCAGCCTTCAGGTAAACCGCGGGGGTGAAGGCTATACAAGGGTAACGCTGGATAGCGAAGGCTATAGAGCAAAGCGCGAGGATTCGCTCATGCGCTTAGCTAACCGCATGGCAAATCGTGCTAAGAAAACCCGCCGTAAGGTAAGGCTTGAGCCTATGAACCCTTACGAGCGCAGGATAATACATACCACGCTCCAAAAGGTTGAAGGGGTAACAACCTATTCAGAGGGTGAGGAGCCCTATCGCAAGATAGTAATCAGCCCAGATGAGGGAGCGAAAAAGGATTAACAATGGTTGACAAATCAGCAGCTCCAATTTATAATATTCACCGTTCCGATTGGGGTAACTATGCTACTTGATGTGTCCGATGCGCTTTTGCTGCCGGGGGTAAGCTTTAACTTTATCCACGATGAAGAGATACCTCCGCAACAGATATTGGGCGACACTGTAAGCTTTGACGCCGCCAAGCTCGCAGGTATCTTTGAAGTACATGGCGATGTACTAAGGCTCCAAGGCGTGTACAATGTAACTGCTCATGCGCATTGTGTAAACTGTCTTAAGGAAATTTCAAGGGATATTGAAATATCTTTCGATGAAACTTTCAAGCATGTTTCTCATGAAGCGATGCCCGAGAACCTTATGGAGGATTTCCTCTATTTTGAGGGCAAACATGTGGATCTTTATCCGCTTGCATTAACTCTTACGGTTTTAGCGATACCTATGCGCTATCTATGTAAGGAGGATTGTAAGGGCTATGAGAAAGTGCTTAGCAGAATCAACCAATCAACTATCAATGCCTGCCGGGAAACGCTTGATGAGGCGCATCCGTTTGCGGCATTAAAACAATTGCTGACAGAGGATCAGGAGGTGTAACCATGGCAGTACCAAAGAAAAAAGCGTCCAGAGCAAGCGGTAGAAAACGTCGCACGCATTGGAAGGTAGCTCTTCCCGCACTTGCGCCCTGCCCTAATTGCCACGAGAAGAAGCTTCTTCACCGTGTGTGTAAAAATTGCGGCATGTACAAGGGAAGGCAAGTAATTACTGTAGGCGAAGAAGAGTAATACTATATTGCTTTTAGAACAGCGATTTAATTGTAGCAGTTTTTTCGGTTTGGCGAAGCATTGTGAAGGAGGAATAGCGGATCCTATGGTGCCTTAACAAGGCAAAGCCAAAGTGGAAAAGATGCACAAGAAAACGCTGGATTAAAGGCAACATAGTATTAAATATCCTAAGATAAAGAGGAGTATGCCGGAATGTCCAACAAAGAGAGCGCGCTATATGCTGAAAGGCGGCTTGGAACACCGGTTGAAGGTTGCTTTTGAGGATAACGGTTCATGCCCTATATAGCATGTGAGGTAGCGGTTTTTCGCTATGAAATAAGGTGGTACCACGGAGCGCTCCGTCCTTTTGCAGGATGGGGCGTTTTAATTAAAAAGCACAATTAGGAGGATAATATGCAAAAAACTTACGACCCACAGGGAATGGAGCAGGAAATATACCAAAAATGGGAAGAAAGCGGCGCTTTCATACCTAAGATAGATAAGACTAAAAAACCTTTTACTATTTCAATGCCGCCGCCTAATATTACGGGCGAACTTCACATGGGTCATGCGCTTACATATACGCTGCCTGATGTGCTTATACGTTACCACCGCATGAAGGGTGACCCTACGCTCTGGGTGCCGGGTACAGACCATGCTTCTATAGCAACCGAGGTTAAAATAGTTGAACAAATGGCAAAAGAAGGTCTTACAAAAGAAGATGTCGGAAGAGAAGCATTCCTTGAAAGGGCGTGGAAATGGAAGGAAGTCTACGGCGGCAGAATTACAACCCAGCTGCGCCGCCTTGGTGCTAGTTGTGATTGGACAAGAGAACGCTTTACCATGGACGAGGGCTGCTCAAAGGCGGTTAGAGAGGTGTTTGTGCGCCTGTATGAACAAGGGCTTATATATAGAGGCGATAGGATTATAAACTGGTGCCCTGACTGTATGACGGCGCTGTCCGACGCTGAAATAGAGTATGAGGAGCAGCCTACCCATATTTGGTATATACATTACCCTACTGCAGATGGCGGGGAAGGTGTAACCGTTGCCACAACAAGACCTGAAACCATGCTTGGCGATACAGGTGTCGCAGTAAACCCTGAAGATGAACGTTATAAACATCTTATGGGGAAAAAGGTAATACTACCCCTTGTAAATAGGGAGATACCCGTAGTTGCGGATTCTTATGTGGATATGGAATTTGGAACCGGCGCAGTTAAGATGACGCCCGCTCATGACCCTAATGACTTTGAAATCGCCATGCGCCACGATCTTGAAATTCTAAGGGTAATAAATGATGATGGCACTATGGCAATCGAAGCCGGCGAAAAATACGCAGGGCTTAGCATGATGGATTGCCGCAATGCAGTAGTTGAGGATTTAAAACAGGGTAATTACCTAGTTAAAATAGAACCCTATACCCACAATGTAGGTACTTGCTATCGCTGCCATACTATAGTTGAGCCGCTTATAAGTGAGCAATGGTTTGTTAGAATGCACGAGCTTGCACAGCCCGCAATAGAGGCGGTGAGGAGCGGAGAAATAAAATTCCTTCCCGAAAGGTTCAGCAGGACATATTTCAACTGGATGGAAAACATAAGGGATTGGTGCATAAGCCGTCAACTTTGGTGGGGGCATAGGATACCGGTATGGTATTGTGATGATTGCGGCGAAACAATAGTAAGCCGTATAGATCCTACAATCTGCCCCAAATGCGGTTCTGCCTCAATCCACCAAGATGAAGATGTCCTTGACACATGGTTTTCTTCCGCTCTTTGGCCGTTCAGCACCCTTGGTTGGCCTGAGGAAACTGAGGATTATAAGTATTTTTACCCCACAAATGTAATGGCAACATGCTACGATATAATATTCTTCTGGGTAGCTAGGATGATATTTTCAGGCATTGCCTACACAGGTAAAATACCCTTTGATACCGTGTTTATAAACGGCATCGTAAGGGACGCTAAGGGGCAGAAGATGTCAAAATCTCTAGGCAACGGTGTTGACCCGCTTAATGTTATAGATAAATACGGAGCTGATGCCCTTCGCTTTACCTTCTGCATGGGTGTCAGCATAGGCAATGATATTAGAAACACCGATGAAAAAGTAGAAGCATCAAGGAATTTTGCTAATAAAATATGGAATGCTTCCCGCTTTGTCTTAATGAACCTTGAAGGAAAAGAAAGCATAGAGGGCAAACAGTTTGATCTTGCCGACAGGTGGATACTGTCCCGCTGCATGAAGGCGGTAGACGATGTAACCAAGCATATAGATAATTTTGAGCACGGTCTTGCGGCAAAACGTATATATGACTTTGCTTGGACGGACTTTTGCGACTGGTATATAGAGCTTTCCAAGGCGGATTTATTCGGCGAAGATGAAGAGCGCAAAAAGACGGTAAGGGCGGTACTGCAATATGTGCTTGAAACACTTATAAAGCTATTACACCCTTTCATGCCCTTTATTACGGAGAAACTCTACAGTCTTCTGCCCGGTAATGAGGATAAATCCTGTATGCTTTCTAGCTGGCCTGAATATAATAGCGCACTTCTTTTGGAAGAAGATGAAAACAAAATGCAGGGCATTATGGATATTATCCGCATAGTGCGTAACTTAAGAGCTGAGATGAATGTTCAGGCAGGCAGAAAAGCAAGGCTAATGCTTTTGCCTCAGCAAATAGACGGCGAAACGCTAAAAGGAGCTTCTCATTATTTTGAAAGGCTTGCAAATGTGTCTGAGCTTTTAGTATTAGATAGCGCTTTTTCGATAAAAGAAAAGACTGTAGGCGCAGTATCTCCACATGCGGAAATATTTATGCCGCTTGGCGATTTGGTGGATATAAATGAAGAAATATCCCGCCTTAATAAAGAAATAGAAAAAATGCATAGTGAAATAAAGCGTGGAGAATCTAAGTTTAACAACCAAGGCTTTGTAAGTAAGGCGCCCGAGCAGCTTGTTGAAAGCGAAAGAACAAAGCTTAAGGATAATATCGCAATGCTTGAAACGCTTGAAAAGCGTATTGCCTCGCTAAAAGAATGAGCGATTACCATGTGCCTGTGATGCTGCATGAAGCGGTAGAATACCTCAACATAAAAAAGGGAGGTATATACCTTGACGGCACTCTTGGCGGCGGAGGGCATAGCGAGGAAATACTGCGCCGTCTTGACGGTACTGGCAGGCTATACGGCATAGATAGGGATAAAGATGCCTTGAGTTATGCCTCTGCGCGCCTTAAAGCATACAATAATTTTATACCCATACATGGCAACTTTAGGGATATCGATATCTTGCTTCCAAACGATGTTATGCTATCAGGCGCTGTAATAGACCTTGGAGTATCTTCTCACCAGCTTGATACACCTGAGCGCGGTTTCAGCTATCATGAGGAAGCCCCTCTTGATATGCGCATGGACAGGAGCGGGGGAATTACTGCCGAAGAGTGGCTTAATACCGCAAGCAAAGATGAGATAGCCAATACCATATATAAATACAGCGATGAGAGATGGGCAAAGCGTATAGCTGAAAAAATAGTTGAAATTAGGCAAGAATCCCCTCTTAAAACAACTACGGACTTGGTGCGCGCAGTAGATATGGCTATACCAAAGGCGGTAAGGCGTAATATTCAAGGGCACCCCGCAAAGCGTACTTTTCAGGCTGTGCGTATAAAAATAAATGAGGAACTTGATATGCTTCCAAAGGCTATAGAAAATATAGTAGACCGCCTCCAAATAGGCGGTAGGCTGTGTATAATTACCTTTCACTCAATAGAGGATAGGCTTGTTAAGCGCACTATAAACTATCTTAGAAATCCTTGCAGCTGTCCGTCTAATGCCCCTATATGTACATGCGGCAAAAAGCCTAAAATTAAAACCGTATTTTCGGGAGTAAAAACGCCTTCTCAAGGGGAGCTTGCGCAAAACCCCCGTTCTTCAAGTGCAAAACTCAGGGCAGTTGAGCGCATATGAGTACGCTGTATGTGGTTGCAACGCCCATAGGCAACCTTTCGGATATTAGTTTTAGAGCTATAGAAATGCTTAAAAGCGTATCGCTTATTGCGGCTGAAGATACAAGGCATACACAAAAGCTTTTAAACCACTATGATATAAAAACCCCGCTTACAAGCTACCATAAGTTCAATGAGCGTAGCAAGGGGGAAAAGCTTATAGAACGCATGTTAAGTGAGGAAATAGATATAGCCCTTGTAAGCGATGCTGGTACGCCATGTATTTCAGACCCCGGGGCAATAATTGTAAGGCTTGCAATAGAAAATGGCATACTAGTTAGGGCTATACCCGGCGCAAGTGCGGTTTCTTCTGCACTTAGCATATCAGGCTTTATAAATACAGAATATGCTTTTTACGGCTTTATGCCCCGCAAAAAGTCAGCTTGCATTGAAAAATTAAAATCGCTTTCTAAAAATACTCATATAGCCGTAATATACGAATCGCCCCATAGGATATTTAACCTATTTTCTGCAATAGACGAAGCGTTTCCGGAATATGATTGTGCTGTTTTTTCTGATATAACAAAGCTGCATGAAAAGCATTTCAGAGGAAAGCCCGGGGATATTATTAAGCTTTTATCGGCTAATGAGTATGCGGAAAAGGGAGAATATACAGTGCTCATAAACGTAGAAAGTGCAGAAGATACAGCGGAAAAACCCCCTTTATATAAAACGGAGGAAGCCATGCTGCTTGATGAAATGCTTTCAAACGATATAAATATAAGGGCGGCTATGGATAACCTTATTAAAAAGGGGCACAACAAAAACTCGTTATATAAAGCCTCTTTAAGGCTAAAGGAACTACTTAAGGGCAGTGATGAACTATGAAATGTGTTGTATCTAGGGGTAGAATGAAAGGCAAACGCTAATTTCTTGCAATAGAGGTGTGTTTAGCGTATAATCTGCCTGCGATACTTTCGTGTTGTAATACGTTCCATGGCTGCATGGGCGTGATTTTTTAATCATATGAGGTGAGTCTAGTGGCGAAAAAGAAAGAAAAAACAAATACGCAGAATGTAATATCAGCAGAAGGTTTAAAAAAGCTTGAAGAGCAGCTTGATTATCTAAAAAACGTTCGTAGATCTGAGGTTGCAGAGCAGATACAGACTGCTAGGGGCTTTGGAGATTTATCTGAAAATGCGGAATATGATGAAGCTAAGAACGACCAATCAAAGCTTGAAGCGCAGATACAGGACCTTGAAAACACCATACGTACTGCGGTTGTAATAGAGGATAAGGACATAAAAACTGATAAGGTAAATATAGGCACGACCGTAACCATAAAAAATGAAGATACCTCTGAGGAAATGAAACTAACCATAGTAGGTGCTAGGGAGAGCGACCCTATGAAGGGGCGCGTTTCAAACGAATCTCCCATAGGCAAGGCACTCCTTGGCAACAAAAAGAACACAGTGGTAACTGTGGAAGCCCCCGGAGGCACTAACAGGTATAAGATAATCCGTATTTCAAGGTAGGAGAATATAATGCAAGAAAAAGATACAACTATAAGCTTCTCAGAGCAGGAGCAGATAAGGCGAGAAAAGCTGGCGGAAATAATAGATTCCGGCAACAGTCCCTATACTATAACTAAGTTCAATAAAAACGCTGACAGCGCTGATATAATAGATAATTATGATAAATATGAAGGGCAAAAAGTACTGGTTGCCGGCAGAATGATGTCAAGGCGCATTATGGGTAAGGCGTCGTTTGCGCATGTTCAGGATGGCAGCGGTCTTATACAGCTTTATGTAAAGCGCGATGAAATAGGTACTGAAAACTACCAAATATTTAAGAACTACGATTTGGGCGATATATTGGGCATTGAAGGTACGGTTTTTAAAACAAAAACGCAGGAAGTGTCTATACATGTGCAGTCGATAGTGTTACTTTCAAAATGCCTAAAGCCCCTACCTGAAAAATATCATGGGCTTCAGAATACCGATTTGCGCTACCGCCAGAGATACCTTGATATGATAGTAAACCCTGAGGTAAAGGATACATTTATCAAGCGCGGGAAGATACTAAGCGCAATGCGCAATTTCCTTGACAGCCGTGGTTTTCTTGAAGTGGATACCCCTATTCTGCATACACTCGAAACCGGAGCTGCTGCGCGCCCCTTTGAAACGCACCATAATACTCTGGATATCCCTATGTATCTACGCATAGAAACAGAGCTTTACCTAAAGCGTCTTATAGTGGGCGGTATTGAAAAGGTGTACGAAATAGGCAGGATTTTTAGAAATGAGGGTATGAGCAGGTATCATAACCCCGAATTTACCTCGATAGAGCTATATCAAGCTTATGTAGATTATAACGAAATGATGCGTATAACAGAAGAATTATACCAGTATGTGGCTTTGGAAGTGCTGGGCACTACAGATATTGAATATATGGGAGAAACAATACACCTAAAAGCCCCTTGGCCTCGTGTTACCATGGCGGGAATAGTAAAAGAAAAATCCGGCGTGGATTACTTTGACTGGAAAAGCGATGAAGAAGCTAGAGAAACGCTGCGCAAGCTCAACATCAAAACCGAAAAAACAGACACAAAAGGGCATTGCCTTGAAAAGCTGTTTGATGAATATGTTGAGGATAGTTTAATTCAGCCTATCTTTATTATGGATTACCCTGTCGAAATATCTCCGCTTGCAAAGCGCAAGGCGGATAACCCCGAGTTAACAGAGCGCTTTGAATTTTTCATATGCAAAAACGAGGGCGGTAACGCTTTCTCAGAGCTTAATGACCCTATAGACCAGCGCAAGCGCTTTGAAGAGCAGGTAAAAGTAAGGCATCTCTTAGGCGACAAAAACTCCAAGGTAGATGAGGATTTCCTTAACGCCCTTGAGTACGGTATGCCGCCCACAGGCGGGCTTGGAATAGGCGTAGATAGAATGATAATGCTGCTAACAAACAGCGAATCTATAAGGGATGTATTGCTATTCCCGACGATGAAGCCTCTGGATTAATACAATGAAAATCTCAACTCCCATAAACCGGAAAAGCTTATCAGACCATTTCAGCTATAACTGGTGGAAATACCTAGTTAGCGTTGCTGTGTGCATTTTTACTGTAAATATGTACTATGTGCAAACAGAATATAGGCCTCCGGAAGATAAGCGCATAGATATATACATACAGGGCGCGCTTTCAAGCCAAGATAATATAAACGTTTTTTTTAAGCCTATATGGGAGAAACATGCCCCCGAAATGGAAACGGTGGAAACTGTTGTACTTATGCCGGGCGGTACGGAAGATTATGTGTCCTCTATGCAGATTGTAACCTATATCGCCGCAAGGCAGGGGGATATATATATGCTGGATTCAAATTCTTTTAAGCGCTACGCTTCGCAGGGCGCTTTTATACCGCTTGAAAGCTATGTTGAAGATGGCATTATAGATACTATGGGTATAGATTTAAGAAGCGGATATGTAAACTACATCTCAGAAGACATTATTGATGGCGAAACTGTAACCGAGTCGCATATGCACCTATATGGTATACCTATGAAAGAGCTCAACCGCTTTTCACAGGAGCTTGGCATATTTAACGAGGATATGTATATGTCCGTTATGATTTCAAATAATAACGATGAAAATGTAATCCCTTTCCTATCCGCAATAATAGAGGAAACATTAGAGCCTGTTTCGGAGATAGACAAATGAAAGCAATAGTTTTTGACCTTGACGGTACGCTTACGGATTCGGCTTGCGGCATAATACGCGCGGTTCGCTATGCAATAGATAAAATGCAGGTTGAAATGCCAAGTGATGAGCTTATTTCAAAGTTCCTTGGTCCTCCGCTTGCGCTTTCATTTAGAGAATACATGGGTTTTAACCATGAGGAAGCCGTTAAAGCCACTGAATACTATAGAGAGGTATATAACACAGAATACTGGAAGTATAACAAAGTATACCCCGGAATAAGGCAACTGCTTATATCCCTTAAAAAAAATGGTCATAGACTGTATGTTGTTACAGGTAAGCCTATGGCTATTGCTAATAAGGTAATCACGCATTTTAAGCTGGATCATTTTTTTGATAGGGTAATAGGCCCCGATGAAAACCAGTATTATGATGGCAAATGTGCCTCCCTAAATGCTGCGCTTAATGGAAATAAAAACGCGATAATGGTAGGGGATAGGGCGAGCGACATATTAGGCGCACGAGAATACGGCATACCTGTTGTATATACGCTATATGGATACGGCAGCATTGAGGAATACAATAAATTCGGCGCGGATTTTATTGTAAATAATGTAGAAGAGCTTTATGATGTTTTAAACTGCCCTAAGGCTAAATACAAAGGCTATTTTATTTCTATAGAGGGAAATGATGGAAGCGGCAAGAGCACTCAGCGCGACTTGCTTAGAGATAAGCTAGTAAACTTCGGCTTTGATGTATACGCTACGCGTGAGCCTGGCGGTACGCCACTTTCAGAAAAGATAAGAGGGTTGCTGCTTGATAGGGAGAACAACTCCATGACATCGCTTACTGAAGCCTATCTTTTTGCATCCGCAAGAGCCCAGCATGTTGAAGAGGTTATTATGCCCGCTATTAATAGGGGAGAGTTGGTTTTATCTGACCGCTTTGTGGATTCCAGCGTTGCCTATCAAGGTGCAGGGCATGAGCTTGGAATGGATATTGTAGCTAAGCTAAACGCCCCCGCGGTAAACGGGGCTATGCCGGATACCACCGTATACCTAGACTTGCCCTTTGAAAATGCAATGCGCCGCAGGCAGGAAAATTCCAAGGCGGACCGCATAGAATTATACGACTATTCCTTCCATGAGCGAGCGCAAAATGCTTTTCACAAGCTGGTAAAAGATAACCCTGAGCGCTTTATAAGCGTAGATGCCGCGGGCGATGCCGAAACAATTTCGGAAAATATATTCGCAAGAGTAATAGAACGCTTAATAGATAAAGAGAAAGTGCTATGCGGGTAATATTAGGCATGTCGGGAGGAGTGGATTCCTCCGTTGCGGCTCTGCTTCTTAAAAGGCAGGGCTACAATGTTACCGGCGTATTTATGAAAAATTGGGAAGAAAAAAATGACGAGAGCGTATGCAACTCTGAGCAGGATTGGGAAGATGTACGCCGCGTTTGCGATAAAGTAGATATCCCATATTACAGCGTTAATTTTACTGAGGAATACTATGAGCGTGTGTTCAAAATATTCCTTGAGGCATACAGCAAAGGCTTTACCCCTAACCCAGATGTGCTATGCAATAAGGAGATAAAGTTTAACGCCTTTTTAGATTTTGCGCTTAAAAGCGGCGCTAAAAAAATAGCCACGGGTCATTTCGTTAGAACAAATGATAATGGCGAACTTATAAAGGGTGTCGACTTAAATAAGGACCAGAGCTATTTTTTATATATGCTTAAAAAAGCGCAGCTTAAAAAATCCCTATTTCCTGTGGGTGGTTTAACTAAGGCTGAGGTTAGGAAAATCGCTGCGGACGCAGATATACCCGTGTACGATAAAAAGGACTCAACCGGCATATGCTTTATAGGCGAGCGCGATTTTAAGAAGTTCCTTATGGATTATTTCCCTACACAAAAGGGTGCAATGATAACCGACACAGGCGAAACCGTGGGCGAACATGACGGGCTTATGTTCTATACCATAGGTCAGCGTAGGGGGCTAGGTATAGGCGGCAGAGGAGATGGACGCAGCTTTTTTGTAGTGGGTAAGGATATAAAAAACAATACGCTTATAGTAGCGCAGGGTGAAGACCATCCGCTGCTTTTTTCAAACAGCGCTAAAATTGAAGATATAACTTGGATAGATGATAATATACAGCCTATGGAAAATGAGGCAATTGAACTCTGTGCTAAATTCCGCTACCGCCAGAAGGACCAAGATATAATACTAACTTACAGTGGTACAAGTGGAATAGTGGAATGCAAAAAGCCCCAAAGGGCGCTTACCCCGGGGCAGAGCGTAGTATTTTATAAGGGCGATGTATGCCTTGGCGGCGGTATACTGGTTGAGGCTTTCAAATGATTAAAGTTCTATTTCGCTTAGTTTATCAAGCGATACATAATGAATAAAAATGCCGTCTATGCTCATAGCTGCGTGTAGCGCATCATATGGGTAAAAATCTATATTTCTCTCCCCGCCTTCGTATATAAGCTTTATTTCAAACAGGGGACTACTTTCAGGTATAAAATCATAAGGCAATCTGCCGTCAATATTAAGCTGCGTTAGTAGCATATATTTGCTTGTCCATTCCTTTGAATTAATTTCCTGCCCGTTTTTATATACATGCATGTCGTATAGTGTATTGCCGTATTCGTCTTTGGATATTTTGTTATTTGGAAGTACAGTTTCAATAAAGTCAAGCGTATAAATATTTCTCTCATCTGTTCTAATAATGCTCAATTCCTTTAGAGCGTTTATTGCAATGTTTACAGGCTTTTTAATATACATTTCATCTATATTCATATTAAGCAAAAAACCCATGGATAGGCGGCTTGCTTTATATATGTTGCCATCATACAGGCAATAAAAGCCTATATCATCAAAATCATCACCTATAAGAAGTTCAATGTTGTGTTCATCTACTTTATAGCTATCTTTAGTGTTATCAATAATATTTGTAATATTTACTTTGCTTTTGGCTATATTAAACTTAACCTTTGCCCTTGGTTTATCTAGCCCATATTTGCTTAATGTAGTGTCTGTTGCCTTATCTTCAAAAACGGCAAGGCGCATGTCTTCTATATTATCGCATAGCTTTTTTGCGCTGTCTTTACTTATAGGATATTTAATTGGGGAAACAAAGCTCCACATATCCTCCTGTCTAATAATTTCTATATTTCTGCCGGTATTTTCGTATATTTGAATACTGTCCACAAGCTCAGAGGAAAAATTGAGCGGGGGTACTGTGTGCAGCTCTTTTACAGTATAGTTTAATACATCTGGATAGTTAATTTTTGTAACATACATAGTGCCGTTATCTTCACAATACATATAGCGCATAGGTACTTCGGTTTTTATTTCATAGCCGAATATATATGTATGCGTTTTACCTGTATTTAGCGCAATACTTATTTTAAGAGAATTATTATCTATTCCATATTCCCTAGCCTTAATAATATCAATGCTTTCTACCATGGCATCTACAGCGGTAATGCTTGCGGTTATGTCAAACATTTCGCTTACCATATCCATATCAAGAGGATAATTTTCATAGCCTTTAAGGTGGTATTTACTGGTCTCTACCTGCTCAAGCGTGTATATTTCTCCATTTTTAGGCTTTATTGTAAGCTCTATAATATCCTCTGGCTCTATTTGAAGTATTATTATATCTTCATCTGTAGGCTCAATTACAATTTCATGGGGTATTGATATATACACAAAAGTCGCAATTAAAACAATTAGAACAATTAAAAGCGCTATTCTCCATTTTTTAGATAGTTTTTTATTAGGTTTTCTCTGTACGCTTTGCATATTAGAGTTTCTTTCTCTTTATCAGCACAGCTGCCGCAAATATTGCTATTAATATCGGCACGATTATTATTATACTAAGCGGAACGAAGGCGCTTTTAATATCCATAGACTTTCTAAATGCGGGTCTTGCCTGTATATCAAGGGTTTCAGGGTGCTTAGTATATATGCCCTGTATGGTAGATAACAAAAACTCTCTGCTATAAGAGTTGGTGTACAGCCACTCATCTACAAGTACAGATGAATTGCCTATAATAAAAGCAATGGACTGCTCGCCGTATTCACCCGCCTTGCGGCTTAGCACTGCAAGGTCATAAACTGAAGGCTCTGCGTTTTCATTTCCTATTAATTGTCCATCAAAACTATAGTCATGTATATATGCATTGCCGCTTTTAAGTATAGATGTAAGCTGCAAATCCTTGCCTGAAGCGTTTTCCATTTCAAATGCCCTTGCGCCTACAAGTATAAGCCTATCCTGCTCAAGCGAAATAAGCGTAGATGTAATTTCGCTGTGTTGCATGTATGGCATTAAATAAAGCGGATTTTCTATATATGAAGCTGTGTCTTTTTCATCTGCCGATACTATGCCGGGTATTATAGATACCCCGTAGTACCTAAGTAATGAATTAAAGTTAGGCAAATTCGCAGGGTCATCATAATCAGTGCTTATAAATAGGGAACCGCCTTTATTTGCGTATTCCATTATATGGCTTAATTCGTTATTAGTTAAATCCTTGCCGGGGGATAGTATCATAAGCAAACCATCAGCAGGAATCGAACCTGAATTTTCAATATCAAGCTGTTCTACGCTGTAATTACATTTTTTAAGGAAATCAACAAGCGGCATAACTTCATCAAGGCTTAATTCCCCATGACCTGATAGCATGTAAATAGTAGGTAACTCCTCGCTTGCTACATAGCTTATGGCTTCGCTCAAGCTACTTTCATATGTTGCACCGTCAACTACAAAACTACCTGTATCCATGTCGTATGATTGTTTTATATAGTCCTTCTCATTTAGTATACGGGTTCTGTTTGTGCTTTTACCGTGTACTATAAGGCAGTCGCCGCTAACAGTGCCATCATATATGCTGTCGGATATTGCATGTACCAGCATGGGGTTTTCTGCAAGGTTTTCTATGGAGAAAGTAAAGTATTCGCTCTTTGCGCTATACCTTTCAAGCAGGGCTATTAGGTTGTAATCTTCCTCACCCGGGGTAAATATAGCGTACACATGCACTGGGCTGCTTAAATTTTCAAGCAGCTTTTCTGTAGTATCTCCGTACATGGTTATGCTGTTGAAAGATAAATCTGTTTTAAGGGCGTATTTTTCTTCTATTTTTTCTGATGAAACTACAAGCAGTACAAACATAGCCAGTAATATAACTATTATCACAGTATTTTTAATATAGAACTTTTTTATTTTGTTCATGCTCTATATCCTCCGTCCATACTGTTTATTTGGGCTGTTAATAATATGTTTATCAAAATAAATAGAAGGAAATATATTATACAGGCAAAGCTTAATTGCCCATAGAGGAAAGGGGTGAAGCGTTTTTCGGTATCTAGCAGGGATAATACTCCCTTAATAAGCCCTGAAGATGCGCTTTTAGATGCAAGACCTATAACGCGTAGCAATAAATTTGCGCCAAGCGTAAGCATAAATGCGGATGTATTTCCCTTTGCGAAAGATGATACAAACATATCAAATGCAAGATACGCAGCTCCATATAGTAACATGCCTGTATATGCAAGCAGTGTTTCTGGTATATATAGCGCCCCATATACCGCAACTATTATAGGGAAAATCACAGATAACAAAAGCCCAACAGCTATTACAGAAAGCGCGGCTAAGTATTTAGCCAGCACTATTTTATGTATGGATATTGCGGAGCTAAGCAGCAGCTTATATGTGCCGTTTTTTCTGTCCTCTGTGGTAAGCCGCATTGTAAGTATAGGTATTAATAATATCCAGATATATGTAGCCATAGAATAATAACCGCTTAAATCTGAAAAGCGGGTAAGTATATTGCCGAAATAAAAGAATATGCCGGATAATGCCATGTATACAAATAAAAAAACATAGCCTGTACCGGTTACAAAGAAACTGTAAAGCTCTCTTTTATATAACACCTTCATGATAATGTGCCCTCATCTATGCTGCTTTGGTAAAGCTCTTCAAGCGTATTTTCGCATTCTTGTAGCCTTAGTATTGCTATTCCGTTGCCTGTAGAAAAAGAGAAAAGCTCCTTAGGCAGGATGTCTTTATCGTCCGTTTCTATTATAAGGCTTGTAATATTGGGGTTTCCCTTATCTGCGGTTTTTAGCCTTTTAACCGAGGGCATATGTCTAATCTTTGAAAGAACTTGTGCTTGCGGTGCATAAAGCGAAACAAAAAAACTGCTGCTATCGCTCTTATTTATAAGCCTGTCAACTGTAAGCACTCCGTTATGCAGTATAAGTACCCTATCGCATATAGACTGTATAAGGCTTAATATATGGCTTGAAAGTATTATTATATGTTTTTTAGACAGTGTTTTTATAGCACGCTTAAATTCTATCACTTGCGATGGGTCTAAACCATTTGTAGGTTCATCTAAAAGTATTATTTTAGGGCTTCCGCATAGCGCCTGCGCAAAGCCTACTCTTTGCCTAAAACCATGGCTTAAATTTGCTATTTTTCTATTTTTAACCTGCGTTAGGTTTGCTGTTTCCAGTAAGTCATCAAGGTGCCTATTCCTATCTTTTTTTACCACTCTTTTAAGCTCTATGCAGAACTTTAGATACTCAAAAACAGTCATTTCTGTGTACAGGGGAGGCTTTTCGGGCAGATAGCCTATAGAATGTTTTGCGCTTTCAGCGTTTAATACTATGTCAAAGCCGTCAATTGTAACGCTTCCGCTATCTGCAAGCAGGCAGCCGCTCATAATATCAAGCAGAGTTGTCTTGCCTGCGCCGTTTTCACCCAGAAGACCTACCGCTTGGAACTCATCTATGCAAAAGGATACATCTTTTAATGCTATGTGCTTACCGTAAGCTTTAGAAATCTCAGACACATGTATCAAGATAGCTAGCCCCTTTCATAGAAATTATAATAAAATTATAGCATATTACCTTGTATACAAGATGAACAAACTGTAAATGACTAATACTATGTTGCTTTTAGAACAGCGATTTTATTGTAGTGGTTTTTTCGGTTTGACAAAGCATTGTGAAGGAAGCATAGTGGACCCTATGGGAACTTTGCAAGGCGCAGCCAAAGTGGAAAAGACGCACAAGAAAACGCTGGGTTAAAGGCAACATAGTATTATCGTACTCTTTCATCGCCTTCTTCAACCAGCCTATTATATTCTTCCCTTGTCATAATGGTTTTGCGTGGTTTTGTGCCTTCGCTTGCGCCTATTATACCGCGTCGCTCCATTTCGTCTATAAGCCTTCCAGCTCTTCCATAGCCAACTCTTAGCACTCTTTGCAGCATACTTATAGATGTTTGACCGGATTCAACCGCCATTTCAATGGCATCGGGCAATTTTTCATCGAATACCCCATTATCATCGTCTGTTGCGTAGTAGCCCTTATTGCTGTCGCTGCGCTCTCTTGCGTTTTTAATATGCTCCATAAGATCTGCATTGTATTCAACCCTGTTTTGGCTCTTTACGAAATTCGTTACATTTTCAACATCTTTATCGGATATATAGCAGCCCTGAACCCTTACAGGCGCCGGGAAATTGCGCGGCATATACAGCATATCGCCGTTGCCCAGCAGCCTTTCAGCGCCTATGGAATCAAGTATAGTGCGGCTATCAACCTGAGATGAAACTTGAAACGCAATCCTGCTTGGTATATTAGCTTTTATAACGCCCGTGATTACATTTACCGACGGTCTTTGAGTTGCGAGTATAAGACATATGCCCGCAGCGCGCGCCTTAGCGGTGATGCGCTTTATATATTCCTCAACTTCCTTGCCGCTGGTTAGTATTAAATCCGCCATTTCGTCTATAATAACAACAATGAAAGGCATTTTTTTATCAAAGCTGTCAACTCGCCTATTATAGCCGGATATATTTCTAACGCCAAGTTCCTGCATGCGGTGGTAGCGGTCGTCCATTTCATCGCATAGCCATTCAAGCGAAGCTTCAGCATCTGCAACATCGGTTATAACAGGGTGCAGCAGGTGAGGGCAGGCATTGTATGGCTGCAGCTCTACAAATTTAGGGTCAACCAGTATTAGTTTTAGTTCATCTGGTCTTGCTCTATATAGTATGCTTGTTATTATAGAGTTTATACATACAGATTTACCGGAACCCGTTGCACCAGCAATAAGCAGGTGAGGCATATCAAACAAATCGCATGTTATGGGGTTGCCAGTTATGTCCTTGCCAAGTGCAACTGTAGTCGGAGATGCGCTGCCAAGCATTTTCTTTGAAAAAAGCACTTCTCTTAGGTATACAATATCAGATTTATCGTTCGCTACCTCTATACCAATAAGCGGTGTGCCGGGTATAGGTATTTCAGCCCTTACAGGCGCCTTTGCAAGCAATTCTAGGGATAGGTTATCAAGCACATTGCGTATCCTATTTACATTTACGCCTTCGCCAAGGCGTATTGCAAAACGGGTAATCGCAGGTCCATGTACTATTTGCTGCACACTAGCGGGTATATTGAAAGAATCTAATGTTTTTATAAGTTTTTCAGCTCGTATTGTATCTTCTTCAGTAGTATCCGGACGGCTGCCTTCAGGTGGCGCGGACAGCAGAGTATCGGATGGTCTATCATAGTACTTGGGGATAAACTCTAGTTGTTCTCCGTTTATCTGTTTTTTTGCCAGACTGTTTCTTTTTGAAATATTTGCCTTGGTTTCTGAGGGTTTGTCTGTTTTATCCACAGTAGATACTTTTTGTGTTGCTGTGTAGGTTTTTTTAACGCTTTCCAATGCAGGCTTATAATCAGTATCCTTAGTTTTTATCTTTGGCTGAGCGGTTTTTTTTGTAGGCTCCGTATATTGAATATCTTGTTTGTCTTCAACAGGTATAGCCTGTGTTTTTATTTGGTCGGGAATGCTTGGTTTACTATAAGCGGGGGTGTAATAATCCTCAGTTTTTGTATCAGGCGATTGCTGTATGTCGGGTATATTCTTTTTAGGTTCGTCGAAAATTGAAGTTTGAGAGTATACATCGTCTAAATCGTTATTTATCTGTGTAAAGCCTTGTTCAGCACGGGTTATCTCTTCATAAAACGCCCCGGAGCCAACGCTTGAAGTGTCAAACACTTCACCCTGAAAGGACGGAACTTCCCAATTAGCTTGCCCCGCTTCATATGTTTCTTGTCCGTCATTTACTTCATCAGGTTCAGCAGCCTCAAAAGCTTTTTCTTGTGTACTATCTAAGCTAACAATACGTCTTTTATCTATCATGTGTTGAATTATAAGCAGCGGGTTTATACTTATAATAGAGAAGAATATTATTACCATGCAAAAAATTGTAAGGGCAATACTGCCGGCAAAGCCTAACAAACGCCAAAGGGGAAAAGCCAGCAGCATTCCAAGCCAGCCGCCTCCGGGCAGCGGATCAGCTCTTCCCCCAAATTGGGAGAAAGCTGCGCTTAAGTATGCGCCGTAAGATGCGGGATTAGGGTGGTTCCGATAATGTATGTTTAGATTAAGCGTATAATCCATAAGGCTGCCGTATCCCGTAATGCTGCTGAGCAGGGTTAAAAGCACCAATATACCTTGGTAAAATGCCATAAGCAAAAGTATAAGCCTGAAAGAAACCTTGCGCTTTGATGAAACCGCTAAAAAAGCCCCAAATATAGTTGTTAATATAGGAAAGGGTATATAGAAGGGCCCTGCAATACCTATGGTAAGGCTCTTAAATAAGGCGAGGGATTTTGTAGTAGTAGGTGCTGAAATACCCAGCATTGACGCAAGCCCAAATGCCATAATAATTATGCCAAGGCTAAGCGATAAAGTCCCCGCCCTATCCGTTGAACGTACATTTTGCTGTGCTTTGCTGCGAGTTGTCAAGTAGCACTTTCTCCTTCGTATTCAATATATATTGCTCTTAATATATCCTGTTTATCTGTGGATAACATAAGCTTATATTCTCCAAAAAAATATATTGATAATTCTCCCTCGGGCATGTAGTATTGGCTTGCGCTTGCGCCTTCAAGGGGAAGTACAGCGATTGCTTCGCCAAGCAAAGAAATACAATCCTCTTTTGTGGATATGCCGATATTAAGACCGCCTATTGACATTCTTTTAGCGAGTATACCGCTTATAGTATCAGAATCGCTTGATACTATGGGGTATATATCCCTAAATTCGGGCGCTTCAAGCACATAGCGCTCACCGGATAAAAAGCTTTCAGAGTCTGTAAGCTCATAGTATTTTTTGGTTACTTCGTTTATGCTAGAACCTATTATATTAGGCACTCCGGGTAGTAAACCTTTTGATATATTATCTATCTCTTCTTTTTTATCCGATAGCTTTAATATATCTATACCGGAAATAAGTACATTGTCTTTATTTAGCAGCTCAATAATCTCATAGTAGTAGAAATGAAAAGCTGCGCTTGTGTCGGATAGAAATTTAAATGTATCAACAGGGTAAGCTATTAATACGCCCGTATCTGTAAGTATTGCTCTATCAAGCGGTACAGGCAGAGCATTTTCAATATCTAAATAGGTAGATTGTTCAAGTATATTTTCATAAAGCCAATCATCGAGCTTTTCACCGGCGTTTTCTAAGAACAATTCTGATGATGGTATAATATCCCCGCTTTCAAGGTTGAACATAAGGGGGATATATTCATGCCCATTTCTGCCGTTTGCAAGCCTGCCTGAAACGTTCGTAAGCGTGGAGAGTATTTTAGGACTATCTTCATCACCAAGCAAGTAAGCGCTGCATGAAACATTTGTGCCGCTGTCATAGCCGGAGCCAGCCATAGCTCTTAAATTTTCTATATTGGCTTTTTCTACTATTGTGTCATTAATTTTTTGCTCTACAAAGGAATTTTCAAGCCCGCTTATCTGCGGGAAATGTAGCTTAGTTTCGCCTAGATTTTCATGAACATATGCTATCTCAACTTTTTGTAGAGTAGCAGGTTCAGATTCGGCAAATATATTCATACAATAAAAGAGTAAAAGAAACATCAGCTTTATCGATTTCATAACATTACCTCCTCGCTGTTATTCTATCGCAAAGCGCAACATGTTTCAAGTTTACAACAAAATAATTATATTTTGTTAAGCATCAAATAGGTTCGTAACCCTTCTTATCGCTCTTTCCTTGCTGGCGTAGGATATTTTCTTTGTTTTTATCAATATACATACTGTGAAGCTCATCTGCGTCCATGCCGCAGCGTATGCATAAGCTAATAAAAAAGTGGAGAATATCTACCAGCTCTTCCTTTAATGCGGGCATATTTATATCTTTAGGGTTTTTCCACCACTTGAAATTGGTTTCGTTTAGAAACTCTCCAAGCTCAACATATAAGGCTATGGCGTAGTTTTTTATCCACTCCTGCTGGTTTATGTCGCCCAAATTGCGCTTTTTTATTACATCATCGTTAAATTGTTTTTGTAGAGTAAAAATTTCCGTAAGCTTGTCCATAATAATAACTCCTATTGTGATTGTCCTATTATTGCGCTGGCGCAGGGGAAAAGCAGCTTGCTGCGTGCGGTGTAGATCACATCGTCCTTAGTAACAGCGTCTACCTTACTTAGCGTTTCAGCGAGCGTCAGATGCCTTATGCGGGATAGTTCATGGTCCCCAAGTTCGTGCATACGGTGGGTTATGCTTTCATTTGCGATTACTATTTCAGTTTTAACCTGTGTTTTAGCATAGTCCAGCTCCCAGTCGCTTATGCCGTTTTTCTTTAAATCTTCTACCTGTTTTATTATTTCTTCCCTTACTTTTTCTAGGCTTTCATGCTTGCAGGCTGCGTATATTAAAAAATCTCCACAGCCGGGGTAGCTGGTAAAGGTAGTGTAAATCTGATAGACGAGCGCAAGCTCCTCTCTTATACTCTGAAACAGCCTTGATGAAAGCCCTCCGCCTAGTATAGTGGATAGCAAGGATAGCTGATACAACCTGTCATCGCCTTCTTTATAGCCCTCAAAGCCAAGGCTAATATGCGTTTGCTCTATGGGCTTGTGCACATATATTTGTTTAGCTTTGTCTTGTAATGTGTATATAGGATAATCCGCATTGCTATTGCCCCGCCATGCACCAAATGCCTTTTCAACTTGTGATAGCATATTTTCATAATCAAAGCTGCCGACAGCTACAAAAACGGCGTTTTTAGGTTTGTAGAAACGCTGTCGAAAATTAACTAATTCTTCCCTTTTAAAGCCCATAAGCTGCTCCCTATCGCCAAGTATGGTATGCGCAAGCCCGGTGCCTTCATATAAGCTTTGGTTTATTAGGTCAAACACGCTTTCTTCAGGGGAATCTTCAACCATGGATATTTCTTCGGAAATAATAAGCTTCTCTTTTTGAAAAGCGTCTTCTTCTACTAAAGGGTTTAGCACTATATCAGCCAGCAGAAACAGCGCTTTCTCTATTTCCCTTGGAAGAACTCTAGCATAGTAAATAGTGTTTGTCCTGCTTGTTGCGGCATTTACTTGGCCGCCAAGCGCGTCCATATCCTTAGCAAGCTTAGTAGCAGAGCGGTTTTCAGTGCCCTTAAAAGCCATATGCTCCATAAAGTGGGAAAGTCCGTTTTCGCTATTCTTTTCCAGCATAGAACCCGCCTTTATCCATATACCAAGCGATGTGGAAAAGCTGTTCTCTTCCCTTTCGAGTATTACCCTGAGCCCATTAGACAGTGTATAGTGTTTAGACATATACTTCCTTTATTAAATAAATGCCTGCTCTAATTGCAGGCTTTAGTTTTATGCTTTAGTCATCTCTGCGCTGGTTCTGTCCGTCCCTACGTGGTGGACGGCGTCTTTCGCCCTGCCTTGGACTGCGGTTTCTGGGCTTATATTCAATGTCGTTGCGTATGAGGTTTATCCTGCCTTGAGAATCTATTTCGGCTACCTTAACCTCAACTTCATCGCCTATGTTAAATACATCTTCAACCTTTTCCACATGCTCGTTGGCAAGTTTTGATATATGCAGCAGACCGTCTTTGCCGGGGAGCAGTTCTACAAACGCGCCCATATTGCTGAGTATCCTCACAACTCTGCCTTCGTATACTTCCCCAACTTCTATGTCCTTTGCTATACCTTCTATTATTCTGCGGGCGTTAAGACCGGCTTGTTCATCGTTTGTGGCTATTGCAACTCTGCCGTCGTCCTCAATGTCTATCTTGACGCCTGTTTCAGCTATAATCTTGTTTATTGTCTTACCGCCGGAACCTATTACTTCGCGTATCTTATCAGGGTTTATGGTAAAGCTGATAATTTTAGGCGCATATTTGCTTAGGCTTTCGCGGGGTTCGGGGAGTGTTTCAAGCATTATTCTAAGTATATGAAGCCTACCGGAAAGTGCCTTTTCAAGCGCATTTTTTAGTATGGTTTCATCTATACCGGAAATTTTAATATCCATCTGAACTGCAGTTATGCCGTTCATTGTTCCTGCTACTTTAAAGTCCATATCGCCAAGGAAATCTTCAAGCCCCTGAATATCTGTAAGTATGGCTACCTTGCCTGTTTTTTCGTCCTTTATAAGCCCCATTGCAATGCCGGCGACAGGTGCCTTTATTTTAACGCCTGCGTCCATTAGGGATAGCGTGCTTCCGCAAACCGATGCCATAGATGATGAGCCGTTGCTTGAAAGTATCTCGCTAACTAAGCGTATGGCGTAGGGGAATTCTTCTTCGCTCGGGATAACGGGTACAAGAGCCCTTTCTGCAAGCGCGCCGTGGCCTATCTCCCTTCTGCCGGGAGAACGCATTCTTCCTGTTTCACCGGTTGAATAGGGCGGGAAATTATAGTGGTGTATATAACGCTTTGTATCGTCGCTTGAAAGCCCGTCAAGCATTTGCGCTTCACGAAGAGAGCCAAGTGTAGTAACAGTTAGCGCCTGTGTCTGCCCGCGGGTAAAAACTGCGCTGCCGTGCGTACGCGGCAATATGCCTGTTTCACACCAAATAGGGCGTACCTCGTCTACATTTCTGCCGTCGGGGCGTACGCCGTCGTCTATTATTTTGCGGCGCATAACTTCTTTGTTAAGAGAATAAAGCGCATCGCTTACTTCCATTTCTCTGCCCTCAAACTGTTCTGCAAACTGTTCTTTTACTTCTTTTTTAAGCTGCTCTTCTCTTTGCTGTCTCTCTTGGCGGTCAAAGGTATCAAATGCCCATACAACCTTATCGTATGCAAAGCTGCGTACAGCTTCTTTAACATCATCGCCTGTTGTAAAAAGCGGGAAATCGCACTTCGCCTTGCCTATTTCGCTTACTATATTCTCTTGGAAAGCTACTATTTCTTTTATGGTTTCATGTGCTGTAAGTATAGCGTTTAGAAGCTTTTCTTCAGAAATTTCGTTTGCCTCACCCTCAACCATGAGTATTGCATCCTTTGTGCCTGCAACTACAAGGTGAAGATCGCTCTTTTGGCGGTTCTCGCTATCAGGGTTAAGTACAAGCTCTCCATCCACCATGCCGACAAGTACTGCACCTATCGGACCTTCCCAAGGTATATCGCTTACGCTAAGGGCAGCGGAAGCGCCTACTATGGCAGGTACATCCGGGGGTACATCTTCCTCAACTGAAAGCGCTGTTACTACAACCTGCACTTCGTTTCTAAGGCCGTCGGGGAAAAGGGGTCTTAAGGGTCTATCTACCAGTCTACATGTGAGTATGCCTTTTTCGCTGGGTCTTCCCTCTCTGCGGATAAATCCGCCCGGGATTTTACCCACGGAGTAAAGCTTTTCTTCAAAATCAACTGTAAGTGGGAAAAAATCCGTGCCTTCTCTAGGCTCGGAAGCGGCAGTTACATTTACCATTATAACCGTATCGCCGTAGTGCACCAGTACTGTGCCGTTTGCCTGTTGAGCATACTTGCCGAACTCCAGAGTTAAATCTCGTCCGGCGTAGTTTAGTGTGTATTTTTTATGTTCCATTCCATTCCTCTCCGGCGCACTACAATGTACGCCTAAACACCTTAATTAAAAGAACCGGATAGCAAATGCTTTCTCCGGTTCCTGTTGTTATCTGCGTAGGTTAAGCCTTGCAATTAGGTCGCGGTAGCGCTCTATGTCTGTACGCATAAGGTAGTCAAGCAGACCACGGCGGCGACCTACCATTAGCAGCAGTCCACGTCTTGAGTGATGGTCCTTCTTGTTTACCTTTAGATGCTCATTTAAGTGGTTTATGCGCTCTGTAAGTAGTGCAACCTGTACATCCGGCGAACCCGTATCGCCCTCATGGCGGGCATACTCCTTGATAATCTGATTCTTTTTTTCTTTATCCATATTTTCCTCCTAATTCGGGGCGGCACCCTATTATCCCCCAAAACGAAGATGGCGTCGGAGTTTCGCACATCTGCGCTTCGGTTCTAACCGCTTGATAACTATATCACGATTCGCATTTTTTGTAAACTGTGAGGAGCGCTTTTAGACTCATGTTTAGATGTGACAATAGTAGACAAAAGAAAAGGGAAGCTTTAACCACTCCCTAATACTATGGTGCCGAAGGCGGGAGTCGAACCCGTCACTGCTCCGGACAGCGGCCATGTACCCGACCCGGCGATCTCTGTGGAGAGCATGAATGCTTACGGCTACACCGACCCTAACATGTTGCCGCTAACTAAGGAACGGGCCTTGGAGCTTATGGAGCGCGATGTGACCGTGTATATGCTTTATATGGACAACACTGAAGCAATGGCCTTTGATATGGAGGAAATTCGAAACTTTGAAGGGATTTTCGGCATCAAGGTTTCTGAATGGGAAACGGTCAAAGATCGCTTCGTGCCTCTGCCGGATTATGAAGCGGCATTCCTCAACAACCCTGCCGATTCCTACGCAATTTACCAGCTTAGGAACACCGACGATACGGCAATGTTCCGATTTATGAACTCCAAGTATTTGAATCAAAAAGGATTTGCCATAGAACGTGACAACTACGTCACCGTCTATGCTGGTGATCTCAAAGATACTGGTGATACGCAGGACAAGCTGAACGGTCTGTACCAGACATTCAACATCGACCGCCCCAATGACTTTCGCGGTCACAGCCTGTCTGTCAGCGACATCGTGGCGCTGAGACAAAACGGCATGGTATCCTGTCACTATGTTGATTCGTGGGGTTTTAAGGAACTTCCGGGCTTTCTCAAGAGCGAAAACTACCTTAAAAATGCAGAGATGGCGCTGGAGGACGATTACGGCATGATCGATGGGATCGTCAACAACGGGCCGAAGCAGACTGCCGCAGAGATTGAGGCGGACGCCAGATCTGGCAAGCCGGTATCTCTGCTTTCCTATGTAGAGGCAGTACGGCGTGAACAGAAAACGGAAAAGGGAGTTTCCTCACAGGAAAAGAAGCCTTCCGTTCTTACAAAGCTCCATTCTGCGGTCAGCGAAA
>DUQK01000032.1 GCA_012837835.1 Christensenellaceae bacterium
AAAACGCCTTAAGGTACATAGAGCATTTTATAGTAGGCTATATTGAGCAGGATAAAATTATACTATTCAAAGACTATGCAGAGCCTAAGCTTAACAAATACTTTGATGAAAGTTTGCAGAGCGAAAATAAACGTATGGAAGCCCTTAAAAAAGAAATTGCAGTATCTTCGGGCGCTGAAAAAGCCGAGCTTGAAAAGCAGCTTGCAATGCTTGAAGTACACTGTCAAATAATGCTTGAAACTACGGGTAGATACGAATATACACAGAAAGCTGTAGATGAATACAAGAGCTACTTAAACGATGTATACATATCCACTCATTATTGCAATCTCTTTTTATACCATGAGCAGATATATCCGCTAAGGGAAAGCCTTATAGATGGGGAGATAGACCTTGATTCCTTTATAAGAGAAGCCGATGCAAGGCTAAAAATGTTGGGGCTTTAAAAGTAGTAATTATTTGCTGCATGTGCTTATAGCATATGCGGCTTTTTTTATGTGGGGATATTTCAAAGCTTACATCAATTGTAAGTGTTATTTATGTGCTGTAGTTGTTACAATAAAAACGAATGGAGGTTTATGTAACAATATAGTAACATTTGAAGCGAATATCTATTTTGTTAGATTAAAATACGGTTACATATAATGCTATTTTACGCTTTATTTACAATATAAAAATTTTCAATTGTAAAATGTTACGCTTTTATACCAAAATAGCTTGACATGCTTAAAACATCGGAGCATACTAGTGTTAATTGAATGCCCGGTAGGGAAAGCTAACGGGCGGAAGGAGAGGAAAAACAATGAAGCTTAACAAAAAACTTATAGCGCTTGTTATGGCGTTGACTATGTTTACAGCAAACATATCGTTTGCAGAAGAAACATTTCAACAGAAGCAATACAAATTGCCTGCTGATGTTGCTGAAACTTCTTATATGAACAGTATCGTATACCTAAACGATGCTCTATATACACTTGTAGATGGCTGGGATATTTATCGCCTTAATAAAGGCGAGGAAGAGTTTAGCCTCTACGCAAAGGATACAAATAAAAGTGAATTAGACTATGACAAACAGATTAGCGATATTTATTCCGATGGGGAAAAGCTTTATGCTTTCTGCGCTCAAAGCGGAGAGTTCTTTCAAGTAGGTGAAAATAACGGGGAAATAGTCCGCAATGACCTAGTAACGCTAGACCTTGAAAACCATAAGGAAACTTATGAGGAAGATAGCGGAAGGGAGAGGAGCTATTATCATCACCCGAATGACACCATGTTTTATAATGGCAAGCTTTATGCCATATACAGTATAAGTGATAACCCCGGAAATACTCTAAGCTCTTTTGATATTACAACGGGCGAAGAAACTGAGTATAGCGTTAAACATGTAGTGTCTATGTCATCTTATAAAGATGGCAAGCTTATACTTGTTATTCAGGACGAGGAAAAGGTATACGGCTCAGATAATCCGGAGGAAGGCAGAGCAAAGCTAGTCGTGTTTGACCCCGTTACAGACAGTACTCAAGAAATAGGTCCTCTATTTATAGAGGATAAGCCAAATTATTTCTACGGCGCTATATTCTATGATGAAAACAGGGATGCCGTAATGTACTTTAAAGATAGCGGTCTAATGTTAAGGCGTGAAGATGCCAGCGCTGAAAAATGCGCGCATTTTGCAAGGAGCTTTTCAGTTAGCGGACATAGCAGCTATACAAGGCTCCCAGGCAATAATATTGCGATAACAACGGATAATGCCGTGTATGTACAATCGACAGATCCTGCTAATTTACCCACAAAATCGCTGGTTGTTTACAATGGTTACTCAAACTGTCATGATTATGCCACTAAGCAGATGCTTGATACTGCGATTACCATGTATGATGGCGGCTGGTTTTCTTCTGCGCAGGAGTTGGGGCAAGCTTTAGTATCAGGCGAAAATACTATAGACATATTCATGTTAGATGCAGGTCGTATGGATTTAAATAGCATTTTAAACAAGGGCTATGCGCTAGATTTATCCGCTGCTAAAGGTGTTAGCGAATTTGTAGATTCCTTATACCCCTATATAAAGGATGTCTGCGTAAAGGACGGTAAAATATATGCCGTTCCTACACAGCTGATATACCATACATTTTCGCAAAATTTGCTGCTTATGGAAGATTTAAAAATAAGTCCGCCTAAAACCTTTGGCGATGTATGCAATATACTCTCTGTTTGGTATAGCGATGAAGATAGGGCTGCAGAATACAGTTTCTGCGAAGATTATGATGTTAAAAACTTCATGTGGTATGTACTGTTTAGCCTCTATTCAAACCATGTGTATCTATCAGGCGAGGAGATGAAGCTGGATACCCCTGTGTTCCGAAATATGGTAGAGCAGCTTAACAATGCGCTTAAAGATGTACCACCCCCTGTTGATTATGAAACGATGGAAGACCCCGAAGGTTTTTTCGAAAAACCCACTTTGTTTGGAACCCATCCGCTGGAACTATATCCTATTGCTGCAAAAGAGAACAACAGGCACAGAATTGAATTGTATAAGTCAAATCCCGCATTTGCAGAAAATGATAACTACAAGCAAAGCGATTCTTATGCTTACCCTTCAGACCCTATGATACTAAAAGCAACTGCCGATTCACCTGCCGGTTTTGCTATGGATATGCTCTTGGTGTTTGTAAATGCTAAGACGCAGGACCCTGAAAACGCCCTTAGGTATATTGAACACTATATTTCAGGCTATATGGAACAAGATAAAATTTCCCTATGCAAAGACTATGCAGAGCCTAAGATAAATAAATACTACGAAAAGAGTATGGAAAATCAAAAGCAATATATTGATTCCATAAAAAAGGAGATTGAAAAAGCTGAGGACGCTGAAAAAACAGAGCTTGAAAAAGACCTGGCGAGGGAAGAAGTAAACTACCAGCTAAGCCTTGAAGGTATTGGAAAATATCAGTACTCAAAGGAAGCTGTAGAAGAATATAAGAGCTATTTGAATAATGTATATTTCTTGGATTATTATAAAAGTATGTTTACCGACCAGGAACAGATACTTACAATAAGAAATAGGTTTATGGACGGTCAGATGGATCTTGAAGCTTTCATAAAGGAAACCGATGCTAAGCTTAAGCTTATAAAGCTTGAAAACCAGTAATTGTTTTATGTACATTTAGCATGGCGTGAGAGGCTTTTTGCGAAAAAAACACCATATGTTAAATAGTTGTACGCTTTGTGTCCCGCTTAGTAATTTTTAATTGTAAAATATTAAGTTTTTACATCAAAACGGCTTGACATGTGTAACATATAGTATCATAATCATAGCGGTTGGATGCCCTACGAAAGCAAAGAGTTTAAAGGGCGAAAGGAGAGAAACTAATGGTAGCAAATAAAAAACTTATAGCGCTTCTGCTAGTACTTATGATGTTCGCAGCAAACATATCGTTTGCCGAAGAAGCATTTCAAAAGAAGCAATACAAATTGCCTGATGATATTGCAGAAACTGCCTATATGAGCAATATCGTCTATATAAACGATACTTTCTATGTGCTGGTAGACATGAAGGACATATACAGCCTTGAAAAAGGCGAGGAAGTGTTTAGCTTCTACGCAAAGGATACCAGCGAAATCGGCTTGGATTACAGCAAGCAAATAAGCAACCTGTATACAGAAGGGGAAAAGCTTTACGCTTTCTGCGCCCAAAGCGGAGATTTCTTTGAAGTAGGCGAAAAGGACGGGGAAATAGTCCGCAATAACTTAGTTAAATTTAACCTTGAAAACTATAAGGAAACCTATGATGACGATAGTGGAAGGGAACGGAGCTATTACAACGCCCCTCAAGATTCAATACTTTACAACGGACAACTTTACGCCATATACCGTGAAATGGAAAACCCCGGAACTACTCTAAGCTCCTTTGATATTAGTACCGGAGAGGAAACCGTATACGGCGTAGAAAATGTAAAAGCTATGTCGCCATATAAAGATGGCAAGCTTATATTGGTTATTCAAAACGAAGAAAAACTATATGCTTCTGATAAGCCTGAAGAGGGCGCAGCAAAACTATTTATTTTTGACCCCGCCACCGATAGTACTGAGGAGATAGGGCTGGTTGCCATAGAGGAAAAACCGAGATATTTCTACGGTGCTATATTTTATGATGAAAACAGAGATGCCGTAATGTACTTTACTGATAGCGGTCTAATGCTAAGGCATGAAGACGCCAGCGCTGAAAAATGCGCGCATTTTGCAAGCAGCTTTTCAGTTGGTGCCAGTAGCAGCTATACTAGGCTACCGGGGAATTATATTGCTTTAATAATACAAAATACCGTATATGTAGAATCAACAGACCCTGCAAGTTTGCCTAAAAAATCTTTGGTAGTTTACAATGGTTACTCAAACAACCACGACTATGCTGTAAAGCAAATGCTGGATACAGCAATTACTATGCACGAAGGCAGCTGGTTCTCAAATGCGCAGGAACTGGGACAGGCTCTTGTATCAGGTTCAAATGATATAGATATATTTGCGCTGGGCGGCAATTATATGGATACTAACAGCATAATAAACAAAGGCTATGCGCTAGAATTATCCGCTGCTAAAGGTGTTAGCGAATTTGTGGATTCTTTATACCCCTACATTAAGGATGCCTGCGTTAAAGACGGCAAGATATATGCTCTACCTGTATACCTATACCACCATACATATTCGCAGAACGATATGCTTTTGGAAGAGCTGAACATAAGCTCACCTAAAACCTTTGGCGATGTATGCGATATACTCTCTGATTGGTATAGTGATGAGGATAAGGTCGCGGAATATAACTTCACTGAAGACCCGAATGTTAAATATGTAATGTGGGATATGCTGTTTAACCTATATGCAAACCATGTATACCTATCGGGCGAGGAAATGCGCTTTGATACCCCTGTTTTCCGCGCTATGGCAGATAAGCTTATGAAAGCGCTTGAAAATGTACCCGACATTAGTGATAGCGAAATGCAGTATGATGAAGAATATTATGAAAAACCTACGCTGTTTGGAATGCAATCATTGGATTTATACCAAATGAGCAATGAAGCGGAGAATAGGCGCAGGATAGAATTGCTTAAGGAACACCCCGCATTTGCGGATGATGAGAGCTATAAAAAAAGCGATGGCTATTCATATCCATTTGACGCTATGGTATTAAAAGCTACAGAAACTTCACCTGAAGGATTTTCTATGGAATTGACTCTAGTGTTTGTAAATTCCAAGACACATGACCCTGAAAATGCCCTAAGGTATATAGAAAATTTTATACAAGGGTATATGGATGAAACGAAAATTTCCCTATGCAAAGACTATGCGGAGCCCAAGCTAAATCAATACTATGAAAAGGGCGTAGAAAATCAAAAAGACTATGTTGAATCCTTAAAAAAGGAAATTGAAAAAGCAGAAGGCGCTGAAAAAACTGAGCTTGAAAAAGATTTGGCAAGGGCAGAAGTAATCTACCAGCTTTTCCTTGAAGGCAGAGGAAAATACCAGTACACGCAGGAAGGCATAGAAGAATACAAGAGCTACCTAAACAATGTGTATATTTCCACATACGATAATAGCCTGTTTTCAAGGCAGGAGCAGATACTTACACTAAGGCAAAGGCTTATTGAAGGGCAGATGAACCTTGATGCTTTCATAAAGGAAGCTGATGCAAAATTAAAGCTGATAAAGCTTGAAAATCAATAATTCTATTGCAGCCCCGCCTTATAGGGGCGGGGCTGCCAAGTAGAGAAAGCGAAAAGATGTTTTACAAAAAGAAAAGTCTATGGATATTTTTGCTTCCGGGTTTGTTTGGGCTAATGCTTTTTTATTTTGTGCCCTTTGTTGGCGGAATATATTTCAGCATGACGGACGGCAGCGTAGATAATAACTTCGTCGGGATACGAAACTACCAAAAAGTATGGGATAATGAAGTATTCAGGCTGGGTCTTCGCAATTCCCTTGAGCTTTCACTTATATGCGCACCGCTTATTTTTGTGCTGTCTTTTATTTTGGCGCTTATGCTGCGCTCGCTGGGGAGAGCTTCGCTCCCGTTTAGAAACATTTTACTAATGCCGTATCTTGTGCCGACTGCAGCGCTTCTTATAGTATGGATGCTTATATTTGACTATGGCGGTCCTATAAACCGTATACTGGCACTTTTTGGAGTAGATAGGGTACTCTGGCTTGAGAGCGAATACCTAAGGGTGCCGGTAGTGCTGCTTTATGTGTGGAAGAATGTAGGTTTTTCTATAGTAATATTTTCTGCTGCGCTTGAAAGCGTACCGGATGAATTGTATGAATTTGCACGCCTTGAGGGCGCTAGCGCCTATAAAATGGCAACCAAGATTACCCTTCCTTTAATACTGCCTACGGCGTTTCTTGTGTTTGTACTTGCATGGGTAAATGCGTTTAAAATATTTAAAGAGGTATATTTTATAGGCGGAGCTTACCCCAATGAATCTGTCTATACTTTGCAACATTTTATGAACAACAAATTTTCAAAGCTGGATTATCAGGATGTAACCACCGCCGCCTACTCATTTGCGGTAATAGTGCTTGTACTGTTTGGTGTACTATATGCACAAAAGGGGGTGCGCGGACATGACTGAGCTGCCTAAAGCAAGATATCGCCCCGGGAGCAGCAGGTTTCTAAGGTTTTTATCCTATGTGCTGCTTATAATAACAAGCGTGCTTATACTGCTGCCTATAGTGCTTACCTTTCTTTATTCTTTTTTCCCCGTAAAGGAGATGACGGGCTACCTTAAATTACGCAACAACTATTCGAATGAGCAGTGGATGGATATACTGCTATCTCCATCTATAGTATCTCTAAGGCAGTATTACAGCCTTATGATAGAAAAGCCCATATACCTAAAGCTGTTTGTAAATTCCGCTATATATACGGTTAGCGTTATTATAGGGCAGGCGCTAATAATACCTGCACTTGCTTATTCGCTTAGCTGTTTTAGGTTTAGGGGCAGGGATACCCTGTTTTTTGGAGTTTTAATGCTTATGCTGCTGCCTTTCCAAGTTACTATGGCGCCAAGCGTACTTATAATGCGAACCCTTGGGCTTATGGATACTATATGGGCTATAATACTGCCTATGCTAGTTTCGCCCTTTTATGTTTTTTTAGTAAGGCAGTACATGGTTACTATCCCAAGGGATATGCTGGAAGCCGGGCTTATGGACGGCGCAGGCACTATAAGGACATTCTTTCATATAGTTTTGCCTATATCAAAACCCATACTTGGCGCTGCCTGCGCGCTATCGTTTGCGGATACTTGGAACCTGGTTGAGCAGCCGCTTATATACCTTAGCAACTCAAGGGATTTAATGCCGCTTTCAGTTATGTTTAACGCCCTTAGTACAGAGGAAGCAGGCGTTGCATTTGCGGGCGCAGCGCTTTACATATTACCGGCGCTGCTGCTGTATACATATTTTCAGGAAGATATTCTGCTTGGCATACAGCTTAGCGATATGAAGTGAGGAGAAACAACACTATGACTTTCAAACAAAAAGCTTTAAAAGGCCTTGTTATATTAGCGGTGGTGCTTGGAGTAAGCATGTTCTTCAGCCGCACCATACAGACCATAACCACCCCCAAGGTGCAGAAAATAAGCGCCTCACGAGGCAAGTTAGAGGAAAAGATACCCTTTACCGCTCAGGTGGATTTTTTAGAGGGCGAAGCCATAACCATTGAAAATGCCGCAGGTCTTGGCGCTGTTGCGGAAAAAGTTACCGCAAAGAGCGGTTACAGCGTTAAAAAGGGTGATTTGCTGCTCACATTTAAAGCTACAGAGTACGATTCCAAGATGAAATCCCTAAAGGAAGAATATATGAAAGGCGTTCGCGAAACCACTGAAAGAATAGCCAAGAGCATACGCATACGCCAGCATTCCGAGCATAATGATGCCTATAACGATATGATACATACAGCTGATGCCTATTTTGAAAAGCGTTTTGATACATTAACTACTGCAGTAGAATTGGACTACGATATAGATGAAGATATAGATACTTGGGGAACGCCCCCTATCGATGAAACGGAAAGCAAAAAGTCTACAGCAGATGAGGAACTTGCTCCAACCCCTAAGCCCGTAGTATACCCTGATACGGAAAAATATCCGGGGCTTAAAGAAAAAATGCAGGAAACATACAAGGCTTATTTAGAATATATTAAAGCCAAGAATTTTTTAAATGCGGTATATAGAGATGCTGCCGGCATTAAAAGGGTGGGCGATGGCACATTTGACTATATTAAAGAACGCGACGGCTTGATAGAAAAACTTTTCAAAAAAGAGGATGAAATAATAGAGCTTGAAAAGCAGCGCACAAGCATTATGGAAATACGCGCGCCAAGGGATGGCTTTCTCACAAAGTTTGAAATTAAAACAGGCGACAGCTACGATGGCATAAAGCCGCTGTACTATATAAGCCAGGAAGGCGATACCCCCATGCTTAAATGCGATATAACTTCCACCAAGAAAACTATAAAAAAGGGTATGAAGGTAAGCGTAGAGGGTGTAAAGGGCGAACTTAGCATAGATGAAATAAGGGTAGATGCCGATAGTAAAAAATATGCCTATATAAAGCTGTCTGAAAAACACATTTCACAGCTTGGCGGGCTTGCTTCAATTATGAATAGCCAAATACCTTTGCAGATTATCTATAAGGCGGATAAGACCACTACGCTTATCCCTGCAAGCGCAGTGCGTACAGATACAGACGGCAGTACATATGTGTTTACTATAGAGAGGAGCTGGGGCGGGCTGCTTAGCAATGCCAGTGAAACGGTTAAAAAGATGCCCGTAAAGGTTATAGAAAAGAGCGATAAACTTGTAGCCCTTGAAGACGATTTAAGCTATCAGGATATTGCGGACAATGAGGACCGCACAATAAAAGATGGTCAACAGGTGATGGAATATGTCGATTAGCAGGGGCGTAAGCCTCCTCATTCTACTTTCGCTTGTTGTGCTTATAAGTTTTTCGGTTCTTGAGCAGGATAGCCATATATCCTATGTGTTTAAAGCCCCAAAGGCAGGCGCAGAGGAACAGAAGTCTGAAGAGGGCGAAGAGGAGGAAAAGCAGGATAAAAAAATATCGCAAAAGAGTGAAACGCAGCTTTTAATAAAAGGGCTGGATAAACTGCTTGAAGATTATAGCGATGTTATAAGCGCCAAAAGCATATGTTCCTATAAGGATGGTTGCTCAGTTGCGAGCGATAGGGAATCCTCAGAAAATGCAAGGCTTATTGGCGTATTCGGGGACATCCATATGCTGAGCGCGCCCGTGCTTACATCAGGCAGGCTGCTATATAGGGAAGAAATTGACGAAGGCACGAATGTTGCCGTGCTTGATGAAAAAACCGCAGTAAAGCTTTTTAGAACAGGCGAACCTATAGATAGATATGTTACCATTAACGATACAAAGTTTAGAATAGTTGGCATAATAAAGCATTCAAGGCGGGCAAGCGATATGGAAGAACTAAGGCTTACTATACCTCTTGCGGCGCTTGATAAAGCAGGAATACAATCTGATGTGTATTCCGCCAATTTTAGAACGGTTCCGGGTAAGGGAGCTTATTCTAAACTTAAAAATGTGCTGGGCACATGGCGGGAAGGCGGTACCATTTATAACCTAAGTAAAGAAAAACACAGGAGTCTTCTTCCTGTGCGTTGGGGATTAAGCGCTATAGGCGTTCTTGCGCTGTCGCTACTATTAAGGCTACTGCGTATATTTTCAAAGCGCCTTATATTGTATGAAAAACGTAAGCTGGAATACAGCTATTTTCAGCGTTTACTTCCTATTTGGGTAATCAAGGGTATAGGAATGCTTATACTTTGGGCGGTATGGATTGCGCTTGTTTACCTGCTTCTTAACTTAACAATATACCCTGTATACATATTCCCCGAATGGGTGCCATCGGTGCTGGTTGAATGGAGCGATATAAACACAGCATTTTGGAACAACAGGCAGGATGTATCAAAGCTAGTGGAATATAGAATACCTGCACTTATACAGCTCAGGTTCTATCACAGAGTGCTTACTCTGCTCTGTGCATCTATAGTGGCGCTGCTATTGAAGCCGTACCATAAATTGCAGGCTAAGATAAGGGAATTGTAATTATTATTTAGTTATAGGGGTTGTTACATAAGCTGCAGCCCTATTATTCTTATACTATGTTGCTTTTAGAACAGCGATTTTATTGTAGTGGTTTTTTCGATTTGGCAAAGCTTCGTGAAGCAGGCTAGTGGACCCTATGCTGACTGAGCAAGGCAAAGCCAAAGTGGAAAAGACGCACAAGAAAACGCTGGGGTAAAGGCAACATAGTATTACTCATCATCAGGTAGATTTGCGTTATGGTATACAGAAACGACATCATCGTTATCATCAAGCATTTCAAGCAGCTTTGTAAGCTTTTCCATAGTTTCTTCATCGTTTATATCGTTTTGCATTTGGGGCACATATGCCCTTTCAGCGGAAGCGAAGTTATAGCCATCGCTTTCAAGCGCATCGCGTACTGCAGAAAAATCGCCGGGGGCGGTTATTATTTCGTAGCCTTCATCGCTTATTTCTACATCCTCAGCGCCTGCCTCAAGTGCGCTTATCATGAGTTCGTCCTCAATAATATTATCGCTTTTTTCAATTAATATTAAACCTTGGTAGTTGAACAAGTAGCCAACCGAGCCGCTCTGTCCTAGGCTGCCGCCGTTTTTATCGAATATATGGCGCACATCAGAAGCAGTGCGGTTGCGGTTATCTGTTACAACTTCAAGCAGTACCGCTATTCCGCCTGCGGCATAGCCTTCATATGTTATTTCCTCATAGACGACATCGCCAAGCTCTCCGGAAGCTTTTTTAATGCTGCGGTCTATATTGTCATTAGACATATTGTTTGCACGCGCCTTGGCTATTACATCGCGAAGTCTGCTGTTGTGTGCAGGGTCGCTCCCGCCTTCTCTTACCGCCATGGCGATTTCCTTGCCTATTTTTGTGAATACCTTGCCGCGGGCTGCGTCTGCCTTGCCCTTCCTGTGTTTAATATTAGACCATTTAGAATGTCCTGCCATATATACCTCCTAGTTATATATAAAATTAAAGACTTTCTCTAAGCGCTATGGCTCTATCAGGGTAATTGGTGATAAGTATATCAGCGCCTGCAAGTATTACCTTTCTCATATCGGGTTCTTCATTTACAGTCCATGTATTTACTTCAAGCCCTGCTTCATGCGCCATACTGCATTCTTCAGGCGTAAGTAGAATCTCGCTGTAATGCGGGTGAATAGCATCTACCTTAAGTGTGGCGGCATATTCCCAAGGGTTTATTAGGTGGCAGTTGTACAATACCCCGCAGCGCGCGCTGGGATTAAGCTGCTTTAATTCTAGCATACTGTAGTGGTTGAAGGAAGAATAAAGTACCCTATCTTCCATGCTAAGACGCGCCACAAGTTCAAGGCAGGCTTCTTCAAGCCCCTCATAGGGGATTAGGCTGTTTTTAAGCTCTATATTTATATTTAGATTTATATCTTTAAGCAGTTCAAGCACCTCAAGAAGTGTAGGCGCTTTTTCGTCCTCATAGCCAATATGATTTACACCGAATTTATGCTTTTTTATCCCTTTAAGGCTTATATCGCATACTCTGCCGCTGCCGTTACTTACTCTGTCAATCCTTTCATCGTGTATTACAACTAGATGCTTATCACGGGTGAACTGTACATCCAGCTCAACGCCTTCAGCGCCTTGCTCTATTGCAAGCGAAAAAGCGGCGATGGTATTTTCAGGCGCATAGCCGGAAGCTCCCCTGTGTGCGTATATTAAAGTGGACATGTATTAATCCTCCTTAGCTGTAAATTCGGCAAGTTTAGCGGCTGTCAATGTTGATATGTTTTGAGCATTATATGGCTTAAATACAAAGTTGAATGTATAGGGCTTATCTAAGCGCAAACGGTCTTTTTCAAGTGGCTCAGGTCCGCAGGAGTTGCTGCCGAGCGGTCCCATTTTGCCGTCTATATATACGTGTGTATCTCCGCCCCTTATAAGTTCATGCGCGTGTGTTTTGCTATGCAGCTCTTCTTGGCTGTAATCATGCGCGGTAAATGAAAAGCTATCTCCGCTTATAATAAGCCCTTCACCTGATAATGTTTTTATAGACACGAACTTGGTATCCTCATGCGCGCCGTTTTCCTGCGGGTATATATATTCCTCGTGCATGTTCTGAATAGTGTCTTCATATAAGCCAAACAGCGCATATGTCTTTTTATCCGGGTAGCTTTCATGCGGTCCTCTGCCTAACCACATTACTCTATCAAAGCATTCAGGCATGGTAAAGCGTACTCCAAGGCGGGGTAGATATATATTTGTAAATATACCCTTAGGAGCTACGGAAATGCCGCTTTCGTTCCATTTAAGCGGGATAAAGGTGAGTTTAAATTTCATTTCGCCGGTCGGAAGTATTTTAAACTCCTGTACGCTTTTAACTATGGGCGGGTATATTTTGGGTGCATGCACGCTTTCTATTGTTATTGAATTGTTTTCTTCAGAAATATTTGTTGCAACAATCCTCTGCTGCAGCTTATCAAGACCGTATGTTTCCCAAAGCTCTGCCATTTTTACAAAGCCGCGGTCGTTATCTGTAGTGGCTCTGAATAAATTAATTTTAACAAGAGAGTTTATTATTTCTACCCCTGAAAGAGATATATTTTCAAGCCCATTTCTGCTGAATTTATATTCAATCTCTCCAACAGATACACAATGTTTTCCATCATTTTTTTTATGTATGACAGTTTTACTAGGCTTAGAAATTTTAGCTAGTTCATAACCCAGTTCAAGTTTAAGCTGGTCACGGCATATTACATAATCCTCTTTTGCCCAAGGGGTGGATTTTACAAGTGAAAAGCTTAGGTTGAGCATTGAGCTCTTAGGATAATCCCCAAACGGAAGCTTTACGGTGCGCCTACTGCCAGGTGGAACATTCAGTGCACTGTTGCCGGATGCATATGTTTTGCCTAAATATTCAACACTCCAATTTAATGTAAGTGTATTTAGATTGGTAAAATTGTAAAGGTTGTGAAGCCTTATTGCGCCCTTACTTTCATCTGCCATTTGCACGCGTACAGGGCGCACTACATGAGCGTATTCAAGCATTGCAGTGTGGGGTTTTCTATCAGGGGAGAAAAATGCGTCTACACAGAAATTACCGTCGTGTGGATACTCTCCAAAGTCGCCGCCATAAGCGTAGTAGGGGCAGCCATCATCTGTGTGACAAAGCAATCCATGGTCTACCATCTCCCAGCCGCAGCCGCCTATGAGCCTATCGTAGCGGTATATTGCCTGCCAATAATCCTCAATATTTCCGGGACCTTGACCCATTGCATGTATGTATTCGCACATAAAAAATGGCTTAGGGTTCTTCTTTTTGCCTTCAGCTATAACCTGTTCAACGCTTGGATACATGGGCGAATATATATCGACTACTTGGGCTTGCCTATCCTGCTCATAATGCAATGGTCTTGTGTTATCTATACGCCGTATGTTTTCTGCCATTTTAATATGGTTTACGCCGAAGCCGCTTTCATTGCCGAGCGACCAGAATATAATGCTTGGGTGGTTTCTATCGCGCTCAACCATGCGGTTGCCTCTATCTATCATTTGTTTTTGGAAACGCTCATCTCTGGCGATTAAGTGGCTATCGTCAATATATTCAACACCGTGTGTTTCTATATCCGCTTCATCTATAACATAAAGACCATACTTATCACATAGGTTGTAGAACTTAGAATCAGCCGGATAATGGCTTAGACGCACGGTGTTCATATTGTAGCGCTTAAGCAGCTTTACATCCTTTTCCATGAGGGCAAGCGGGCTGTATGCGCCGAGTGTATGGTGTGTATCGTGGCGGTTCATACCTTTTAATTTTACAGATACGCCATTTATAAGCAGCTTTCCGTTGTCTATATCTATGCGCCTGAAACCGGTCTTTATTGATTGCGCCTGACCTTCAATTTCGAAAATGAGTGTGTATAGGTTTGGCGTTTCAGCAGTCCACTTTAGTACATCTTCTAACTCGGTTTCAAATACAGCTTTATTATCAGTTACCTTTGCATTATCGGCAAATATGAGTTTTTTATCTTTATCATATAAGTTTATATTAAGCGAATCTACACCAGTAACCCGTGATTCTATTTTTAATGTGCCGGTTTTCATATCGTCAAGCAGAGAGGCGGTAACTATTATGTTTTCAATCCTTTTATCGCCGAAGCTCAGTAGCGATACATCTCTAAAAATACCGCTCATGCGCCATTTATCTTGATCTTCAAGGTAAGTAGCATCTGACCATTTGAAAACAAAAACGTCCAGAGTGTTTTCAAAGTCTACCAGATATGGGGTAATATTAAATTCGCTTGTTAAATGTGAGCATTTTGAGAAACCTGCAAATTTGTCGTTTACATATACATAGTGGCAAGAATCGACTCCCTCAAAGCGCAATATGGTATTTCTACCCTTAAACGACTCAGGCAGCGTAAAGCTGCGCCTGTACCAGCCAACAGGGTTATCATCAGGTACATAAGGCGGGTCATAGGGGATAGGGTAGCGGATATTCGTGTATTGGTGGCTATCAAAACCTTGCGTCTGCCAACAGCCGGGTACTTTAATTGAGTCTTTTGGGGTTGAGGAAAATATATCGCTATTTATTTCTCTACTGCTATTAAAAAGCTCAAAACCCCATTTCCCGTTTAGCGAAAAGAAATAGGGGGATAGTGCAGCTTCTTCAAGTTCCGCCAAATTTCTATCGGGGTAGGGCACGCTAAAGGTTCTCATATTGAGTCTATGCTCATGCAAACAGTCCGTGTTTTGATGAAAGTCAAATCGCATATCTTTTCTCCTTTTAGTATTGTACTTTAATGATACCATAGCTTAACAAAAAACGCTATTTAGAAACGATTTTTCTTGCGCTAACTGTGTTTATAGGCTATAATTATAACACAAAGACAGGGTGAGTGTAACCCTGCGAAAAAAACAGGAGGAAAAGAATGAGAAAGTTTCTATCTATCGTTTTATCTGTGATTCTTGTGCTGGGATTAATTCCTGTGCTTGCGCAAGAGGAGCCAATCGAAATCTCTGTGTATTATTCGGACAATGCCACGCTTCCCTTTAGGGATGACTGGCCTGCTTTCGTTGCAATACAGGAGAAGTACAACGTAAAGCTTAACATTGACCCCATCCCCATAGCTGACTATCAGACAAAGGCTGGTCTGGCGTTATCAACGGGTCAGAATGCGCCTGACGTTATCCTTTACTCAAGCACCGCAGGTGCAAACGCATCCCTCGCGCTGAACGGCGCAATAGTTCCGATTTCTGATTATGCCGATTGGACACCGCATTTCAATGCCAAAGTTAAGGAATTCGGACTTGAAGAAAACGTGGAATCACTATCTCTAAGTGACGGCAAGCGCTATTATATGCCCGCACTTTATGACATTCCTTTCTATGATGGCGGTCTTATTCTGCGTGAAGACTATCTAATAGAAAAAGGCTTTGACGCCCCCAAAACTTATGATGACCTTTATAATATCCTTAAGGCATATAAAGAAGACTATCCCGATTCCTATCCCCTGACAACCATAGTTGCGCCTCGCGTGCTCTATCGTATGACTATGCCTTCGTTTGGTCTATCAGTTGGGCTTAACGCTGCAACGGGTACCGGAACGCTTTCTTGGGATTACGACAAGAAAGAATATTTCGCCGGCGCAATATCCGACGAATACAAATCTTACATCACTTTCTTTAACAAACTATATGAAGAAGGTCTACTTGATCCTGAGATGACACAGGATGCCACAAGCACCTCTCAGAAGCTTGCAACCGGCAAGGCAATGGCAACATACGGCTATTATGACCAAATTGGCGGCTGGGAGCAGGGCAGCGATATTGAGGGGCTTAAGCTACAGATGTATCCGCCGCTTGAAGGCACCAAGGGTGCGCACCATCAGCCCAAGAACCGCACAGGCGTTGGTCCGTTATTCCCGATAGGTACATCAAAGCGTGATGACTTTGAACAGGTAGTTCGCAAGATTGACGAGATATTCTTCTCAGACGAAGCTGCAACGATATGGTGCATAGGTATTGAGGGTGATTCCTACACTATGGATGGCGACACTATAGTATATAACGATGCTATTAAAGCCGCGCCCGAGGGCATATATAAATACATGCAAAATGCTTATGGCTGCGGCGGAGATTGCTTCCAGAAGGTATGGTACAATGCCCGCGAGATGACCAAATACGACGAAAACTACGCCGCAATCAACGCAAAGGTTGCAGCTATGCCGGATGCGATACAGTACATTCCTCCGACACCTTCATTTGATGATATTACAGCCGAAGAAGCTTCACTTCTGCAGACAAAGTTGCTTGATACCTTTGAGGTATGGAATGATGCTTTCCTAACAGGCAAGAAAGATATCGAGAAAGATTTCGATGCCTATGTAAAGGAAATGAAGGAAAAAGGCATAGATGAATTCCTAAAAATCTATAACGATAACAAGAAGATGTAATTGCTAAATTAAACTTTAAGGCGAGGGCGTTCGCCCTCGCCAAATTGCTATTTATGAGGAGATATGAAACCAAATAAAAATAAAGGCGGGATAGTTTCACCGTCTGCAAGAAGGCGTTATATAAATAATTATTGGCAGCTCTATGCAATGATGCTGGTGCCGCTGCTCTATTTTCTGCTGTTTAAGTATATTCCCATGTTCGGTAATATTTTGGCATTCAGAAGGTACAAACCATTAACTGGACCTTTTGGTGTATCATGGGTGGGCTTTCGCTATTTTCAAATGTTCCTTAAGGACGAGGGGTTTATTAGGGCATTTTACAATACTTTAACCTTATCCAGCATGAACCTTGTAATTAATTTCCCTGTGCCTATAATATTTGCGCTGCTGTTAAACGAGGTGCAAAATCTAAAGTTCAAAAAACTTGTACAGACATTCAGCTATATGCCTCGTTTTATATCAACAGTCGTTGTTATATCCATATTAACTGAGCTTCTATCCCCATCAAGCGGGGTGCTAAATAGGCTGCTTCAGGATGCGTTCGGACTTGAGCCAATATATTACATGAATGAGCCTGATTATTTCCGTGCCCTATATATTATTACCGATATGTGGCAGTATACAGGTTGGTCTGCCATAGTATACCTTGCTGCAATAACGGGCATTAATGCGGAGCTGTTTGAAGCTGCGCGCATTGACGGCGCAAATCGCAGGCAGCAAGTTTTTTATGTAACTATACCTACTATTATGCCAACAGTAATGGTTATGTTTATACTTAAGGTAGGGCATCTGCTGTCGCTTGGTTTTGAAAAGGTACTGTTAATGTATACGCCCGCAAATTCCTCTGTTAGCGATATTATAGATACATACGTTTATCGCATGGGTTTTCAATCAAGCGCTAATCAATATTCTTATGCAACTGCAATAGGATTATTCTCCGGGCTTATTGGTTTAATACTTGTTTCAAGCGCTAACTATCTAAGCAGACGGCTTACCGGCGAAAGCGTATACTAGGTGAAATATGAATAGAAGAAGAGCTTTTAAAATAAGAGATAGAGGTCCTATATTTACGGCAGTAGTATACATAGTTATGTTCATAGTGCTGCTTGCTTGCACGTTGCCTTTCTTGTATATCATCGCTATGTCATTTTCATCTTCAGATGCCATATTAAAAGGCAAGGTATCGCTTTTCCCAGTGGATTTTAGCGTAGAGGCATATAGGCAGATATTTGCATATCCGCATTTTTTTAGAGCCTATAAAAACACAATATTATATACAGTATGTGGAACCGCAATATCGCTCGTGCTTATGGTGTTGTTCGCTTATCCGCTCAGTAAAACAAGGCTTAAAGGTCAAAAATTTGTGATGAAGCTGGTTGTGTTTTCCATGTTCTTTTCAGGCGGGATGATACCTAACTACTTGCTTATATCAAGCCTTGGTTTAACCGGAACCGTATTTGCAATGATATTACCCTTTGCTATAAACCAGTTTAACTTAATAATACTTGTTAATTTCTTTAAATCAATCCCAGAGGAGCTTGAAGAAGCGGCTAGGATTGACGGGCTCAACTATTTTGGAATACTTATACAAATACTATTACCCTTATCTACAGCTGCGCTTGCTACCATAGGGCTATATACTGCGGTATTCTTTTGGAACGATTGGTTCTATGGGCTGATATACCTGAACAGCGAGTTATTTCCGGTTATGTTGCTGCTTAGGAACATAGTAAACGGTACCACGATGGTAGGCGAAGCCGGGGGAGTTGGGGATAAGGCTTCCGTTGCAATTGCGGTTAAATCTGCCGTTATATTAACTTCCACATTGCCTATAATATTACTATATCCTTTCTTACAAAAATACTTTGTAAAGGGTATGTTGGTTGGCGCTGTAAAAGGATAAATATACATACAAAAAGCCACTCCGTTTCATCGTACAGTATACGGTGCTTTGTGGAGTGGCTTCTTTGTTTTACAACAAATTAGAGATTATACTTATCTCAGCCTAAATCAGCTTTATATTGCGCGCCTTTTTCGATTTGTCTTTGCTTTGCTCAGTCAACATAGCACCACTATGTTTCCTTCGCCAAGCTTCGCCAAATCAAAAAATTCGCTGCAATCTATGCGCTGCTTTAAACCGAGATTAGTATTAATTGTCATTAAAAGGGGATTCTATGACGATTTCCCTATCTGTTGCGGAGCATATTTTCCTTATGCCGTGTTTTCCTTTTGATGGCTCAATGTTTACTATGCCTGCCTCTGCCAGAAGCTTAATATGCGTCGTTATAGCACCGGCAGTTATCCCAAGTACTTCTGCAATGTCGGTCATGCCCATAGGACCATTCTCTGCAAGCATTTCTACTATTGCTATGCGGGTTTTAGAATCTAACGCTTTAAATATGGGAAAACCGTCACGCAAATTATGTATGTGCACCAATAGACTACCTCCTCTCATAAATTTTTACTACTAAAAACTATTATATCATAAATAAACATAATTGTATATTATTTCTGCAATTTTTAATTTATATGCGGTTTATAACCTCTACTTGACAAGGCGCCAGCGCATTAAGTGCGGTGTTATGGTTTTGAACAGTGGTTCCCGCGCAGCATGACGCATCAACAATAATTTCAGTTTCAGGAAATGCAGCCTTTAGTATAAGCGCATTTGAAAGCACGCAAATATCCGTACAAAGACCTATAAGCGTTATTGAATCTATATTGCCAGAATTGTTTATTATCTTAACAATTTTTGGAAGTTCTGTAGAACCAAAAGAAGGCTTATCTATAATTTTACTATCTCCGACTAGTTCTTTCACAGGGCTTACAATTTCCCAGCCAAAGCTGTCTTTTATGCAGTGTTCTATGGGGAGTTTTTTCCCTTCAGAAGTATTAAGATAATTATCAAAATGTGTATCTCTAGTGTATATAACTTCTCCATCAAAATTATTAATTTTATCTACTACACGTGGCACAATATCCTTTGCCTCTTTTGTTGCAAGCGAACCTGAAACAAAATCATTCTGCATATCTACTACTATTAAAATATTCATAATATCCTCCTAATAGATGGAAAAGGCGTAGCTTGTTGTGCTTGAAAACACATCGCCTTTTCTTAAAACGGTGGAAGGGAATTCGGGTTGGTTTACACTGTCTGGATGGTGCTGCGTTTCAAATGCTAGACCGCCAAAAGGCACAAAGTCCTTACCTTTATCGCCAACACAGCCGCCCTTTAAACCTTGCCCAGAGTAAAATTGTACTGCCGGTTGGTCGGTATATACCTTCATAATGCGCCTAGTATCCGGGCAACGCAGAGTTACCGCGTGTTGATATTCACTTGTTTTTAGATGGTAGCTTACGTCAAAACCATTATCCCTTGCCATAATAGGATGGCTGTCTTTTTTTAATATAGCATCGCTTAGCTTGGTGAAATTATTCAAGTCATAAGGAGTGTTTTTAACAGTAAGGAATTTTCCTGTGGGAATAAGCCCATCTCCTGTTTCTACTATTGCGTCTGAAATAATCTGCACTTCGTGGTTTAGACAATCGCCAGAATTGGCTAGGTTAAAATAGCTATGGTTTGTAAGGTTTATAACGGTATCTTCATCGCAGGTGGCCATATAGTTAATCTGTAGCTCGTTATTTTCAGTGAAGAGGTATACTACCTGTACCCTTAGATTTCCGGGGAAACCCTCCTCGCCATTGTGGGATGTATAGTGCAGGTGAACAGCGTTTGCGTCTTTACCTTCGCTGCATTCATATGCCCACCACTGGCGACCAAAGCCAAGCGCACCGCCATGCAGGGTATTGTTACCCTCGTTTCTGGTTATATTATACTCTTTGCCGTTTAATACAAAGCTTCCGTTTGCTATACGGTTTGCAAACCTGCCTACCGTTGCGCCCGGATAACCATTTTTAGGTCTATCGTAGTCGGACAAGTTCTGATAGCGCAGGCACACATTGCTGAAATTATTATCCTTATCGGGTACGCATACGCTAAGCAGGGTGGCGCCGAAGTTCATAATAGTGGCAGACGCACCATTTGCGTTTTTAAGCGTTATAGAATCAATAGCTCTGCCTATTTTATCTTTGCCTATGTTTTTAATAATTATACTCATAATATTTCTCCATTATTGATGCAATAAATTGTCAAAGCGGGAAATGAGTTCCCTGTTTGTGTCGGTTTTATCCATCAATGAAAGCACAAAGGACAATGCTTCCTCATTGTTTTTAGTGGAGATAATCGGGAGAAGTTTTTGCATTAATTCGTTCTCTCCTTCGGTTAACAGGGTTTCGCTGCGTAATGTGAAGCTCTTCTCTAAATTGAAAGGAAGGTTGAAGCCTTTTTCGTATAGGTTGCTATCCAACAGTATATAGCTATTGAGTAGGGGGAATACCTCGTCAAATACTTTTTTAGCTGTTTTGCTGTTTGCAACTTTGATGAAAGAAACAATAGTAACGCTGCCGCCGTCTTTAAAGCTTCTAGCAGTTCCAAGAAGCTGTTTTAGCGGCTGTAAGGCGCTATAGCTTGTTTCCTGTATACCCGCAGAAGCAAGGTAAGCGCGGCTTAGGGCCACTATATCTTTTATTATTATAAGTACATCTTTTCCAGCCTCTGCAAGCCTTTTTGCTCTTTCCGCGGCCATTTCACCAACTCTTATGGTGTTTTTAACGGGGGTATCAAAGGTGGCATAGTAAACATCACTGTTTACCTGTTCTTTAAGCTCGGGCACTTCTTCGGGCTTTTCGCCTGCAAGTACTATGATGCTGGTTAAATCCTCATGCCTGTCAGTAATGCTGGTATCTATCTGTTTTATGAAATTTACAGCATTAAAATTAGCAGGTATTTCTATAAGTGCTCTTTGCCCAAAGCCTATAGGGGTAAACAGCTCTATCATCCTCAGAAAATGGTGGGGATGTTCACGGTTTGCAAGCTTTATGCGCTTTACAGGGTATTGAGCGGTTAGGCTGTTGAAATCCGCAGGGATTTTCCTGTCGTCTATTTCCTGTCCATTTACGGAAGTAATATAAAGCATTGCTCTTGATCTATCCATGTTTTGTTGGGGGCGGACTTTCCCTTCTACATAGTCCCCATCTTGCAGGAGGAAACGCCTTATTTGCGCGTTTGATACATAAATATCATCGCCGCCGGGTAGGCAGTTGTTTACATGCAAGAAACCATGCCCCTCGGAGGTGATGTCAAGCACGCCGGCGCCGTCTTCTATATCGCCTGCAGCAAGCATGTCGGGTATACTTAAATTGCCTTCATTTTTGCGTATATAGGAGCTATGACCGCTCTCGCTGGAATAAACAGGCGCGCTGTAAGTAGGTGATGGGTCGGGAAGAGTACTTTCTTGCTTGCCAAGCCTAGTACCAAGGTTACTTGAAATGGGTGCAGGTCTATATACACGCTGCGTAGGAGTGCTGCTTAATGAACCGGCATCAGGACCGAATCTTGAAAAGGTAGGGGCGGGACGGGCTATACCATCTTCCGCGCCGTAGGCAGTTTTTATGGTTTGTGCGCCGGGAGGAACAAATTTACTGCTGCTTGTACTTTGCTGCGGAACAAAAGGGCGGGGGTTATGCCAAGCGCGTGCACCTTTAAGCGAGAAAGCTGGTTTGTTTGACTTACTTGTATCCGTTGACGGTTTTTCCACCGTAGCTTTAGGCGGAGCAGCGGGTGCCTTAGGCGTAGAATCGTGAACTGTCATCACAGGTATATCGTCAGAATTGTCTGAAATAATCAGTGCCTGTCTTATAGGTCTTGAAGCTTTTGATACTATGCTTGCAGCTTCATCTCTTTCAGGCTGGTTGCTTAGAATAGTTTCAATAATAGTTGCCTTAGGCATATTTGTTTGCAGCCCAATGCCCTGCTCCTTTGCGTATTTGCGTAACTGGGCGACTGTCATCTCCATTAATTCTTCTTGAGTATTCATTTGGATTTCCTCCTAAAAGTAATCAATATTAATATGTATGTTGGAACAATGCGTGTGAATATAGATGAAATGTTTTCATGGAACATAAACCGGACAAATCCCTTTGGCAAATATTTTATAATAATTTAAGTTTCTTTAGTTTTCTATGAAAACAAAATACTATCGTTAAATAAGTTAATCTATAGGATAAATACCCACGCCTACCATTCCCGGTCCTGTGTGTACGCCAAGAACGGGGCTAAGCTCTGAGAATATAAAATCAAGGCTATCAGGCAACAATAGTTTAAGCTCTGCAAGCAGCTTTTGAGCTTCTTCCTTTGCGCTGCCGTGGGCAATTAGTATATAATAGCGCACATGTTTTTTTGCCTGATTAACAGTCAGGTTTACAAGCTCCTTAAGCGCATGAGCACGTCCGCGTACCTTTGAAGCTATGGTATATTTGCCCTCTTCATCACAGGTGATTATGGGCTTTATGCGGAGCAGAAAACCAAGCGCTGCAGCTACTTTGCCTATCCTTCCGCCTTTTGCCAAATATTCAAGCGTTGCAAGGCTATAATATATACGAGCATTATTAATGCTTTTGTTAAGCTTCTCAATTATTTCAGAGGCTGCAAGCTTTTGCTCTATCATGCTGCCGGCGTATATTGCGCTGGCGCCGGCACCAATGCCTATGCTTAAAGTATCTACAACATATACCTTGAGCCTTTTTTCCTGCTCAGCTGCAAGGCGCATGGAGTTATAAGAACCTGAAAGCCCGCTCGAAATTGCAATAGCGATAACGGTGGTATATCCGTCTTCCGCTATGCGGTTTAGAACACTAGCGACATCGCCTACTGTTGGTTGAGAGGTTGTAGGCACCTCAATATGCATATTATCGTATACTTCCTGCGGGCTAATATCTACTTTATCAAGGTATTCTCTGCCTTTATAGAGTAAACGCATGGGTACGACATAAATCTTATATTTATCTATAAATTCTTCGGGTATATCGGAACACGAATCTACTAATATGGCAAACCTCTCGGTGCTCAAACAAGTTACCTCCTTGTGACTTCCTTTGGAATACAGTTAATTTTAAGTGCTGTATTGCTGTTTGTCAAGCCTTGAGGGGAAAATCATGTATTTGTAGAACATTTACACCTGTGCCGATGTTTTTTTACAATTATGTTGGAATAAGAAGTTGATTGATTGTTCTCAATTCAACTTGGGTATGATATAATGTAGTGGGGAATAGGAGGTGTGTTTTTTGAAGAACAAAGATGTGCTTCTCACTTTAACCGGTAGAACCGCATTGCTTGACGATTATGACGGCGTATTGCGTGTTACTACTCTTGGCAAACTCTCAGGGAAAAAGGATTCCTGGCGCCTTCGCTACAGTGAAACCGTTACCGATGAAAACGAAATTCAAAACGTCATCTTGACTATGGATAAGGGTATTGTAACCATGGCGAGTGATGGTCCTTTTGCTACCGATATGGTATTTGAAAAAGGCTGCCGTTTTGAGGGTGTCTACCGTACCCCGTTTGGTTTGCTGGATATGGGTATTTTCCCGACACTTGTAAAATATAACATTAATGAGGACGGAAGCGGAGAGGTAAACCTGCGCTATCAGCTTGATATTGCGGGTCAATATGCTGCGTTCCATAAACTCCATATTAAGCTTCAGGCAGACTCTAAAAGTGCCGATTGATTATTTTAAAACAAAAGCGCTTAGCCTTATGCCCTCTAAATGTCTACTTAAGAGGGATCGCAGAAGGCGGGCGCTATTTTTTTCTGATTTTCCTATTAGGTTTTTAGATTATTCCGCTGTCCCTCTAATTGAAGGTGGTTTTTCTGTTGATATCATGGATTCCTATGCGCTTATTACCCCCACATATGAAACTATTAAGGTTTTTATTGACGGTATTTCGGATATTCCACTGCCGCCTGCAGATGAAGATAATATATATATAATCTCCTGCGTAAATATGTTAAGGCGGCATAAAGGTACTTTTCTACCCGAACATGCGCATAAAATAATAGAGCAGATACATATGCAGGAAATTATGCCGCTTAACAATGTATGTCGTACACTTATGAATGATATGGCTGTTGCGCTAAGACGCAAAACCCCCGTTCCTTTTGCGGGAGGGGAGTTATTATTGTATAGTTATATAAAAAGAATGAAGGAGGAAAAAACATGTTGATTTATTACTACGGTCATGCACAATTCCTTATTGAAAGCTCAAAAGGCTTGCAGATATTAACCGACCCTTATGATGATAGGGTAAATTTCCCCCTGAAAGAGGTAAAGGCTGATATCGTAACCGTAAGCCATGATCATTTTGACCATTGTTACATACAAAAAGTTACAGGAGAGCCAAATGTAATTCGCGAGGAAGGAAAATATGATATCGAGGGCGGTGCTATTTCTTCAATTAAAAGCTACCATGATGAAGAAAAAGGCGTGCTCAGAGGTGAAAACCTTATCTTCCGTTACGACTTAGAGGGCTTGAGTATAGCTCATCTTGGCGATTTGGGGCATTATCCAAATGATGAACAATTAGAATTCTTAAAAGGCGTAGACATACTTATGCTGCCTATAGGCGGTAAGTATACGGTGGATGCCAAAACCGCCTCCAAAATAGTAAGAGAATTAAAGCCCAAAATTACAATACCTATGCACTATAAGGTGAATAGGGGCGGACTTTCGGATGTATCAGGATTAGAGCCTTTTTATAAGGAAATGCTGCCTATAACACCAACCAAGGCAAAGCTGCTTAGGGTAACCAAGGAAGATATAGGCGAATTTGACCCGCTTATTGTGCTTTCAATAAAAGGTTTGGATTATTAATTAAAAGTTTGACCCAAAGCCAAGCTAGGGTATATACTACCTGTGCTATTATTTTTTGGAGGTATTCCATGCGCAAACGTTTCTTTTCAATTCTGGGCTGTATTCTAATGCTGTTTTCAACAGCTCATGCAGGCTTACAATCCTACGGTGGAGGGGAATATCAATATATACTATTTGGCCACTGCCCAAGCGGTAGTGGCGCATCCTTGCTATGGCGAGTGTTGACTGTAGAGGAAGATAATATATTGCTTCTCTCTGAATATGTTATAGACGCAAGGGCGGCGCATAGCGACACAGGCAGCTTCAGCGGCTATGAAAATAGTGATATATATAGGTATGTAAAGGAAGAGTTACCTTTTCTCGCATTTTCTGATGAGGAGAGAACCGCCTTCTTTTGTGATGACCCCATAGACTTGCCCAGCCCTGATTTGCTAAAGAACAAGGAATTAGGTCTTGGTACTGAAAAACTAAGGCTTGCATATGCTACAGAACATGCGATTGCGCGGGGTACATCAAGCCCCTCTAGCTATTGGATGAACGAAGCGTCAAAAAGCAGCAAGAATTCGCTTAGGCGTGTGCTGGCAGATGGTGTGATGGGCTATTCGTCTGTTGCAACAGTATCCGGTATAAGGCCTACGCTTAGGCTTGATACAAATATAATTTCTATAAAAAGCGGTTCCGGAAGCAAGGAAGACCCATTTATATTAAATGCCACGCAGGAAGCGCTTGAAAAATTGCAAAGACAACAGCTGATAGAAGCTGCTTTACAACAACTTGAAGAAGGTAAGCAGGCTTTTGTTGATAAGCTTGCACAAACCAAAAGCAATTTAGGGCGTATGCTTGCTGCAAATGCAGTAAAGAATGCGAAAGAAGCCCTAGAACTTGCAAAAGAAGAAGGCGCGGATTCTGAAAAAATCTCCGCACTTGAAGAAGAACTTAAGGTTAAAGAAGAAGCATTAAAAAGCCTAGTATCGCTAGAAATAGATGGTTTCCCGCTGCTTACGCCTGAGGGCTTTCTGCCAAAGGGCAGTGAAGAATTTGTATCTATAGATGCTGAAAACGGTGAATGGCGCTACTGCTCTGAAGATTTGCGCATTGAAATAAAAAAGCACGAGGGCGTATTCGACGAGAAAAAACCCAACCGTCCTACCCGTTATTTCATTGCGGAAATACGAGTGCCCGAGGGCGTGCAGCCTTTCCGCACCTATCCATTTGCGGAAAACCGCACAGTAAATAGAGATGCTTTTAAAGCTAAGCAGAGTGATATTGCAAGGCAGCATAATCTGGTGCTTGCTTTTGGAGCGGATTACTATATTTACAGAACCGGCAGACCCGGCGTGCGTACAGGCGTTGAAATACGGGATGGTGAAATACTTTTTGACGACCCTCCCACGAGAACTAAACTAACCTATCCTCCGCTTGATATGATGGCGCTGTACCCGAACGGCGATATGAAGGTATTTGAACAGAGTGAAGTTACCGCGGCAGAGCTGGTATTCTCCGGGGTGACAGATGTATTTACTTTCGGACCCGTACTTATTAGAGATGGCGAAGTAAATATGAGCTATGAAAACTTCGGATATAACCCCGAACCTAGGGTGCAGATAGGCATGGTTGAGCCTGGGCATTATTATTTGCTAGTAGTAGAGGGCAGGACTAAGGTAAGTCGCGGCATTAAATGCAGGGACGGAGCGTTTATATTAAAAGAACTAGGTTGTGAAACCGCTTTCAACCTGGACGGCGGATGGACTTCCAGTGTTATATTCATGGGTCAGCAGTTAAATCAGCTGGATAATAACGGCGTACACAATAACGCTCGAACTCAAAACGAAGTAATAGGCATAGGCTTAACGCCCAATATACAAAAGTATCTGAATGAATAGGCGTTAATATTACTGATTAGCAGAATATTATAAAAGGCTATTATGGTTTCCTTTTGGAAGCCATAATTTTATTGCGATTTTTATAAATAATACTTTGTATGCTATAATATAAGCAGCGGGATTCTCCCAAGATAATATAAATAAGCGTTATATTGTTCTACTTGTGCGTTAACTGTATTAAAATACTTTTTTTAGGAGGTAGAGAATGAAAAATAGGCTTGAGTATCCTATGTGGCATAATATCGACAGAAAGAGAAGAAAAGCGGCAAGAAAAGCGAGAATGACGCCTATTGAATGGAAAGATAAAAATAAAGGCGATACCTCTGCGGTTTTCGCTGGCAAAAGGGGAAAGTATGTTGCAACACTTAAAGACTGTTCCTGCGAGGATTTTAACATAAACCTTATGAGAAAATCCCCATGCAAACACATGATACGCCTTGCAATGGAGCATAATTTACTAATCAAAGGCAAAATGGTTAGTGACAAAGATGCTGCGCTATATCTGGCAGAAAAACAGGATTTTAGGGAATTAGTAAGAGAGGGCGACCTTCTAAACGCCATATGCATCGCAAAGTTCTTAAACGAGCTCTATACAAAGGGCTCATACGAACTTAAAAACATAGAAGAAATAAAAGACAGTTACCTTCGTTTCTTCTACATAACCAGCGCTGATGGTAAAATCGCCTATCCCATAAGAAAGCGCAGGAAAAACGCAAGGAAAACAGTAAAAATTGCCACGAGGCGCCTTGGCAAATGGCTGCTCGATGATGAAAACGCGCTAAATGCGGCGTTGAACTGCGTTGAGTAATAAAAAGGTAATAATAAAGCGCCGAACATTTTCATAATGTACGACGCTTTAATCTTGTACCTATCTCTCAAAGATACAGCCGAATACTCTATCCACGAAAATGAATTTTGTTCGGCTTTGAAGGTCTTTGGTGGAGCACAGACGGGCAAATCCGAACCGCTATATATCTTTGTAGAAGGTGTTCTTGGATGCATCTTTAGGAGATAAAATTTAAAACCGCCCCCTTTTGGGAGCGGCGATATTATTTGCTCATTTTATGCATCAGGCGGCTTTTGTATAGCCTGTTCTAATGTCAATTCCTGTACCATTGCTTCTATGGTATTTTTAACCTCATCGGTGTCCACATCATAGCCCTTATCTCTTAGATAGTCTTTCACAAACAATAATTTTTGCGTGCCATTCAACGCTCCAAACAACTGTTCCGCAGCATACACACCTATTCTTGCAGTGCTTTCTAACATAAGCTGCTGCCTGTCGCTAGTATTAGCCTTAATCCAAGGTATAAGCTTATAGGTGATTAATCCCGCTAGCAAGGTTATTATCGCCTGAAACAGCGGTGTTAAGTCAATCAGTGGCTTAGCAGGCGCAGTATTAACTGCTTCTGCAAGCGCAACGGGCATAATCATTATTAATGCCATAGTTAATAGTATACTTAGTAATCTTTTCATAAATTCCTTCCTTTCTTTATTATCTTATTTCACGGGGATTTTAAGAAAATAGCCAATAGCCGCGCCAATAAAAGCCGATGTTACCAACCACACAGCTTTGTCCCACTTCTTAGCTGGAGCATCTTCTAATAGGCGTACACGCTTTGACATTTCCTCGTGTCGGGTTTTGTTATCGTCATTAATACATTGCAGCGTTTTGGTCATATCCGTTAGTTTTTCGGCGATTCTAATTGTAGCAGAATCAACCTGTGTAAGTGTAATTTGCACTTCGTTTAGTGTGGTCTGAGATTCTTCCAGACGGTCAATGCGTCTATCCACGCTCTCAGCCCATTTAGTCATAGCTGCCAAACGGTCTTGATGCTGTACGGCCATAGTGGTAAGCTCTTCATTTGTCATATTCATACCTCCTCCTTCAGGGCTTTGACAATATGCAAAGCTCGTGTTAGATGTCCCTCTAATTCCGTAAGCATTCCCGCTCTATCAATCGGGCTAGGGGTGTTTGGCGCCACTTCCGGTACCGCCGGCTCTGGCGGTGTGGGTATCGGAGCGGGTTCTTTCGGTTTCGCCGTTTCTTTTACGCCGTCAAGTACCGCCCATGTTTTACGCCCAACTATACCATCAACCTTCAGCCCCATATCGCTCTGAAACGCCCGAACCGCCTCGCGTGTTTTACCACCGAATATTCCGTCAACAGCGCCTACTTCATACGATGCGGCTGTCAACAATTCTTGTAGCT
>DUQK01000033.1 GCA_012837835.1 Christensenellaceae bacterium
AAGGTGTTCATTTAGCTGCTCTTCCTGCAGAGGGGTTCTTTCCTTCGCCTCAAGGAGGGTTCTGGCATCATTACAGTTCATTAATTTCCCTCCCTTCATCAATTAGACTGTCATCAGAGAGAAAAAGTTCCCGATTTTTTAATAAAATTTTTTTAAGTTTCTTTCTAGCTCTATTAAGCCTGCTTTTAAGCGTGCCAATGGGTATATCCATTATCTGCGCTGCCTTATCGTAATCTATCCCCCTTAAATCACAAAGCACTATCGGAAACCTGAATATATAAGGCAGTTCCGATAGCGCTTCAATAAGCAGGCGCTTGCGCTCGCTTTCTTCTAAGCTTAAATAGGGGGATATATCATCGCTCTCGTCTTCAAAATCCGCCCCTTCGTCTATGAGTGCATCAAGGGACACTACGCCCTTGCGTTTTTTAATATAGTCTACACAGCAGTTGTATGCTATTCTGTACAGCCATGTTGAAGGCTCACTATCGCCCCTAAAGCTATCAAAGCTTCTGTATGCTTTTAGTATACAGTCCTGAGCGCAGTCTTCAGCATCCTGCACATGACATAGTATACGAAGGCAGGTAAAATAAATACCTCTCTCATATGGAGCGATAAAGCTTTCAAATTCATCTGCCTTGGATTTTCTAAACAAATCATGCCTCCGCGGGGTTTGTTAATTACCAAATAGACCGAGGAGCCTATCCATAAAACTTTCGTCTGCCTTTTCGTTGGGCACCTCTTTAACAGGTGCGGGCTTTGCAGATATGCCTTCGCTTAGAAAAACGAACTGCAATGATGCTATATTGCCGTTTCTTTCATCCACAAAGGATTTTGGCGCTACCTGCTTTGGGAACATATTGGCTGCCATATTTTCAACCATGTCGGCTATAGGCAGGTCTGCAACCAGCTTTTTAACATACTCCGTATACATTTCATTGCTCATGCCCATGTTTATACCTGCAAACTGCATAGCGGGCATGTGGAAATCCTCTACATCTGCGGTGATTGTAAATTCCGCATCCATAGTGGGGAGAACTACAAAGGCAAGCGTGTAGTTAGTGCCGGCGACCGCTATGGTTGCGCCCTCTGAAGCTATGTTAAACGCCTTGTTTGACGGCAGCGATACGCTTATTTGAAGTACAAGCTTATCTGAAAATTCAGCTATCTTAGGCGTTATAGCTATGGATATTTCAAGTTTGCCTTCAGCGCCTGAAAGTTCCTCTGCTTTTATTTCGCTATCATTTAGTTTATAGCTTATAGCTATATCCCAAGGAAGCTCTCTATCAACTAAATTACCTTGGTATTGATACCTGCCCTTTGGCATGTCAAAGCTTATTTCATCGTTCTTATAGTTTATGCCGTCAACTTGGCTTAAGGAAAACACGGCATCGTACACGCCATAATCCACAACGCTTGCGTCAGCATCGCTTTCAAAATTGTTTATTACATATATGCCAAGCGGTGCGCCGTAATCGTCTAAATTGGCGTAAACTATCTCCGTTTTTTTAACTTCT
>DUQK01000034.1 GCA_012837835.1 Christensenellaceae bacterium
CAGCTTTCTGTGTATATTCGTATCTACCCGTAGTTTCAAGCATTATTTGACAGTGTACTTCAAGCATTGCAAGCTGCTTTTCAAGCTCGGCTCTTTCAGCGCCACTAGCCTGTGCAATTTCTTTTTTGAGGGCTTCCATGCGTTTATTTTCGCTCTGCAAACTTTCATCAAAGTATTTGTTAAGCTTAGGCTCTGCATAGTCTTTTAATAGTATAATTTTATCTTGCTCAATATAGCCTGCTATAAAATGCTCTATGTACCTTAAGGCGTTTTGAGGGTCTTGCGTTTTGGAATTTACAAGCACCAATCCTAAATCCGCACGAAAACCTTCGGGTGAATGTTCGGTAGCTTTCAGTACCATAGGATTGTCCGGGGATGAGAAGAAACCGTAGCGCCTGTAGCTTTCATTACCCTCTGTGTTTGCAAATGCAGGATGAACTTTAAACATTTCAATTCTCTGCTTATTATCCGCTGCATAGCTCATGCTGCTTAGGTTCAGAGGAGCGCTTCCAAACAACATGGGTTTTCCATAGTATTCTTCATCCGGGTCTAGCATTTCAAAGTCGATAGGATCCGGCACATTTTCAAGCGCCTTCATAAGCTGCTCCACCATAGAGCGGAATGTGGGGGTGTCGTAGCTCATATCCTCGTCCGATAGGAATACATGGTTTGCATATGTAAGAAACAGCACATCCCACATGAAATTTTTAACATCATAATGATCGCATAAATCATATGTGGTTGCCCTATCCGCATCGCTATACCAATTAGCGATTATATCACAGAAATCGCCAAAGGTTTTAGGAGGGCTTATGTTAAGTTCTTCCAAAAGCAGAGAGTTCTGCAAATATGCGCGGTGGAATAGATGTAATGGAACAGCGTATATTTTATCATCCTTAACGCAGGCGTCCTTTATGTAGGGGTATAGTGAATCCATAAATTGGCTAATTCCACGAGCCCCTGATATATCAAGAGCATAGCCTTTATCTATCATGCTGTTAATGTCTATATAGTCGCTGCTGAGCGTGAATATATCCGCATCGTTTTCGCCTGACATAAGGGCGGTTTTTAATTCCTGCTCAGATGAGAACCAGCTAAATTCATGCATAATAATTGCAGTATCCAGCATATGCCTTGCAGCGTAATCATTGTTGTTGGAAAAGGCATTATAAACGTTCAACGATTTTGAGGGCAAATCTGCAGGGTCTGTAGATTCTATAAACACCGCATTTCCAATCAATACAGCAACTCTATTGCCCGGAAGCTTTGTATAGCTGCAATTTTCAGCTAATGAACAGCTCCTTATTAAATGCGCGCATTTTTGGGCGCTGGCATCACTAAGCCTCATCATAAGGGCAGTGTCATCAAAATACATTATGGCATCTTGGTATTCATCGTAGAATATTGAGCCGTAGAAAGGCGTTGGCGTTTCTTCTATACGCAGAGGTCCTATTTCTTCCGCACTATGGGTGACAGGATCAAACGCGAATAGCATAGCGGCGCCATCTTCCGCTCCGTAGGAGTAGTATAAATTATCGTAGTTTTGAACAAGCAGTATTAACTTTCCATCCTTATAGGGAGCGAAGCTCCGTACATCGCCCGGGCTATACATGGTTTCTTCACCGGTTTTAATGTCAAAGGAGCATAGAGTTGTTCCGGAGCTTTCATTACTGCTGTATATTACATAAAACTTTCCATTGTAGAGCAAGGTATCATGCGGGTTGGGGTAGTGGATAGATTCCGTCCCGTCCTCCTCATAATAGATTTCCTTATGGTTTTCAAGGTTAAACTTTACTCGGTTTTGACGGACTATTTCCCCATTACTTACGCCTACTTCAAAAAACTCGCCTATATTGGCGCAGTATGCGTAAAGCCTTGCTCCATCGGTATATAGACCGGTAATTTGGTTTTGCCAATCCTCTTCGATTATACTGCTATCCTTAGCGTATAACCTAAACTCTGCATCGCCCTCTCTAGCGCTGTATATGTTCCATATATCTACAAGCGCATAGAGGGTATCGTTTATATATACAATATTGCTCATATAGGAATTTTCGGGAAGTTCATCGGGGAATGTATATTGCGCCCTTTCAAATACCTGTTCAGCAGAAGAAATGCTTGCGGCAAGTATAGCAAGCGTCAGCAGCAGCGCCATAAATTTTTTGATAATTTTCATGATTTTCATCTCCTTTCATAAATAAAGCTTTTAACTCCGCTTGAGTATTTAATTATCCCCAGTATGCTATATGGTTTTACTCATGTCAAGCAGATTTTATGAAAAAACCTAATATTTTACATGCAAAATCGTTAAATACTGCATAAAACGCACTGAAGCTTATGTGTAACCGTGTTTAGTTTTATTTTCGCTGCTTTCTCTAAAAAAGCCGCATATGCTATAAGCACATGCGGCAAGTGATTATTGCCCCTCAAGCTCTATAAGCTTAAACTTGGAATCCGCCTCTTTTATATACTGCTTAAGGCTTAGCTGTCCGTTATAATAGCGCGATAGAAGACCTGATAAATCCCGCTGTGTAACAAGAGTGCTATTTGAAAACTCCGGCAATATAGCGCATTGCATAAGTTCCTGATATTTTTTTATCGCCTCCTCTGTAATTTTGTACTTAGACGACTTTTTGTATCTTTCAATAAAAGATATGTAGTTTTTTAGGTTCTCTTCAGCGGCTGTTTTTTCAGCTCCCTCAGCTTTTTCAACAGTCTTTTCAAACGATTCAATGCCTTTTTCCATTTCGCTTAATGACTTTTCATAATCGTCATTTATTATAGGCTCATTCTTGTCAGGATATAATTCAATCTGCTTTATATCATTAAAGCTCTGTATTAAATTTTCAAGGTACTCTATGGCCGTTTCTTTATTGCTCGACTGGGAATTTATAAACGCATATTGTGCATTTATAGGTATAAACTTGCCTAAGCCTTCCTTTGCTGCCATAGCAAAAGGCACGCTGGGTTCTGCTGCAAACCACGAATCAGCTTCGCCGTCTTTATATGTACTGTATTGTATATAATACTGGGATATGTTTTCGATGGAAGTATAGTTATTGAAACTAAACAACGCCTTACGGTTATAGTATTCGTCCACAGCTTCCATATCGTTATAATCCGGTTCTGCTTCTATATTATCAAATATATGTTTAAGGCTTTCGCACCTTTGCGCCATCTCCCTAAACAATGGGGTATCAAGCACTATATCTTCGCCTGTGCCTATTCTATCAAGCATGTATGCATGCAACATATAGGAGAAAAACTCTTCATAACGCATAGAATTTCTTGTTAAAAGATATTCGCCGTCATCAGCATATTCATCATTCCATTTTTGCATAACATCGCATAAATCAAAGAAGTTTTCGGGTTTATTAATTTTAAGCTCTTCAAAAACTATTTCGTTATATAATACAGGCACTATATTAAGCTCTATGGGTATTGCATATATTTTACCTTCAAACACGCCCGTCTTTTTAAGCACAGGATATATACTATCCATATACTGCGTAATAGTTTCGCTAGTGTTCAGCCCCTCTGCATAACCCTTTTTGAATAGGCTGTTTGTATCCATCCAAGAGGGAGAAAGTATTAATAAATCAATACCGTCTTCACCGCTTATCAGTGCCTGTCCAAGCTCCTGTGCGCTTGAGAACCATTTGTCCTCAAGGAAGTTTACAGCTACATCGGGCATTTTACGGGCTACAGCTTTTTTAAGTTCATCATCATAAAACCCGCCAAATACGGTAAGGGATTTTTTAGGAAGCTTGGCAGGGTCTGTCGAGCGTACATATATTTCCGCGCTATCTACAATCGCTATACGCCCGCCAGCTATATGCGCAATGCCGTTTAATCCAGCCCATATATGCTGATTTGGAAGATAAGCACATTTTTCGGTCGTTCCATCCATAAATCTGCGCATTACAGAGTAGGAATCTACATACAAAAGCGCATCCTTATCTTCTTCATACAGCATTCCGCCAAACATATTGCCATGCATAGCCTTATCAAGCTTGCCTATTTCTTCTAATGTGTCGTTTTCGGGGTTAAACACGCAAAGAGTAGGTCTATTGTCATAATCAGCAGATGAAAAAAGCTTATCATAATCCATAGTTAGCGCTAGGAGTTTACCGTCTTTATATGGGCATATAGCGAACATGAACTCGGATTCATATTGCCTACTTTCGCCTGTTGCAAGGCCAAAGCCTATAAGGATAAGGTTCTGGGTTACCTGATAATCTCCATTGAATAAGCAATAAAGCTTACCATCTACTATTGTAGCAGATTGAGGTGATGGCATATAACATAGCTCCTCATAACCTGAATTGTAAGATTGAGCAATTTTTTCTAAATCCTTAGTATCAAGCTTTAAGCGGTTTGAAAGGCTTATTCCATTATCACCTATAGTGGCTGAATATGATACACAGTCCTCCCTAAATGTTATGGCGTACAATTTATCGCCATCGTTAATAAAAAACTGTATGCGGACAGTTTCGCCATCGTAAGTAATATTCCTTAAATCTGCAACGATTTTAATATCATTTGCATTTTCGTCAAAGACATATAGATTGGAATAATCATAATAGTAATAATTGTCTTTGTAGGTGAATACTCCGCCCATAGCGTATTCAGTAGGCAGCTTAATATCAAAGTTTGTTGGTTCTTCGGCTATAGACGCACCGGAACCTATCATCATAACAAGAGCTATGATGATTGTGAGTAATTTTTTCATTTTTCCTCCAATATGTTTTGCTTTTTTAATACAAATTAGCTTATGAGAATAAATCGCTTGCTATGGTAAGTTTCCTTAGTATTGCGGTTTTCTTATAAACATGCTTTTCAAACTTGGAAAGTACGTCATCTACAAATACAACGGCATCATCTACGTGTTCACCCTTGTTAAGCATAATGCATTCGGATTTGGCTCCAAGGGTTACGTCGGATATCTCCGCCCTTGTGGGTATGCCGGTTTTAACCAGCGTTTCAAGCACCTGCGTTGCCCATATTACGGGCACATGGGCAGCTTCGCAAATCCAGAGTATTTCTTCTTGGTATTCTGAAAGCCTTGTATAACCCACCTCTACCGCCAAGTCCCCGCGTGCTATCATAACAGCTATAGGCGCCCTTGATGCTGCGGCAACCAATATTTCAGGTAATATACGTACAGAAGCTAGTGTTTCTATTTTTATTATAATAGGAATAGGCTCCTTATCACCCGTACGCTTTTCTATTTCGTTCAGCAGCATGGTTACATCATCTGTATCGCGTATGAATGAAAGACCAACAATATCAGCATGGTCGCATATGAAATCAAGTATTTCAGCGTCCCTCTCGTTTAATAGGGGAATTCTATATTCCATACCGGGGAAGTTTATACCCTTTTCAGGGCGCAGGCTTATGCCGCTTTCCCTTACAACACGCTCTATTTTAAGTAGTACGCCTTCCTCAAGGCGCTCTACGACCTTGGCTTCAACATGTCCGTCGTCTATCATCACAGGTTCGCCAACTTTTAAGTAGTCTACTATCTCGGGTATACTGCAGCATATTGCAAGCGAAATGCCTTGCGGCAGGTACATAAGCTTGCTTGCGGTTAGATATATAGTATCCCCAACGACTACCCTCGGTCTTCGCATAGTGGTCATAATCCTGCTTATGCGGATTTTAGGACCTGGCACTTCCATGCTAACCTTGCAATGTTTACCAAGCTTTTGAGCGGCTTTTTGTACGTTTTTTATCATCATTTCCCATAGGGGTTCGCTATCATGGGAGCAATTTATGCGCGCAATTTCCATGCCCTTTGCAACGAGATTTTCAACAAACAGAGGGTCATACGCCGCTTCCGTCGGAAGGGTTACCATTATGCGAGTATAGCGCTCTTTAGGCTCTGCGCCTAGTATCTCCTCTGTATTTTGGCTTAATATTTCTTCTCCGCTTAGAAAGTCTGCCGTATCGTGAAAAAAGGAAGAACTGTCTTCACCCGCTATTCGGGCACAGGAAGCAACCACCGAATCAAGCGTTGGCATTACACGCGCTTCAAGTCTACCAAGCGAAGATAGACCAAGGGGTATCAGTTGCCATTGCAGCTCGCGCAGGTCATTTTTTCTAAGCGCAAGGTATTCAGCAAGGTTCTTTGCGCTTACAGCAAAGCCCTCTCTTTTAATCTTCCCTTTCCATTTATTAAATAGTGCATCGCCATCGCTCTTAACTTGAGTTCTAAGCTCCATAAGCTGGGACAGAACCGCACGTACCTCTTCCTTTTTCATAAACACCCTCCCATCAAATTATTCATATATATTTTACTAAAAAAAGCAATAATTCTCAAGATGTTTTTGTAATTTTAATGTATATCTAATATGTATAAATTTACCATTTGATTTTTATGTGTTAAGCTTATTTTACATAATAATATATTGTTAGGTTTTGTGTAAATCAAATACATCCCTAGCTATATCCTGCGCTTCTTGCAATGAGTTAAGCTTACCCTCATTAAGCGCAGTATCCAGCACCTTAATAAGTTCTATAAATATTTCTCCATACTGCTCTTTTCTTTTATCTCCAACTCCGCTTACGCTTTCAAATTCCCGCATAGTTTTTGGCATTTTATCCGCCATGTCCCTAAGCGAACTATCCTGAAATATTATATATGCAGGCAGTTTTTTATTTAGCGCTATTTTGTTGCGAATAGTACGAAGCGCAGCGAATACAAGCTCATTACCGCTTGAAACTGCATAGGTTTTGGGGCTAAACTTAGGCAGTTTGCCCTTTCCGATACATGACGAACAGTTGCCGCAATCCTCCAAAGAATATTCACCAAAATATGTAAGCAAAAAGCTTCTAAGGCACTTTTTTGTGGTGGAGTAAAAAACCATATGCTTTAGGCGTTCTGCGTCCCGCTGTTCAAGTAAAATCCTCTCTTCCGGGTCAAGCTCAGCCCTATCGTTTCCTTTTGAAAGTATATATTTAGCTATTATTACATCCTGTTTGCTGTAAAGCAGTATACAGTCCGCTTTTTCGCCATCCCTACCTGCCCTTCCGGCTTCTTGGTAGTAGCTTTCTATATCCATAGGCATATTGTAATGCACCACGAAATATACGTTAGATTTATCTATCCCCATGCCAAAGGCGTTTGTAGCTACCATTACATCTGCTCTATCAAACTGAAAATCATCCTGCGCCTGGTTGCGTTTTTCATCTGAAAGCCCAGCATGGTAGCGTACTGCGCTTATACCATTTTTACGCAGGAAATCACATACCTTGTTTACATTTTTTCTTGTTGAGCAGTATACTATACCGCTTTTTCCCTGCCATTTTTGAATAATGCGAAGGAACGTATCGTCCTTATTTTTTTCGTGCCTTACCTCAAAATACAGATTAGGTCTATCAAAGCCTGTTGAAAGCACGAAAGGGTCTTTTAAGCTTAATAGCTTTAATATATCCTCTTTAACATGCTTTGTTGCAGTTGCGGTAAATGCTGCTAATGTTGGTCTTGGAGATATTGCGCTCACAAAATCCGCTATATCCAGATAACTTTTTCTAAAATCTTTCCCCCATTGAGATACACAATGCGCTTCATCAACCGCCACAAGGGATATGGGCACTTTTTCAATAAAATTACGGAAAGACTTAGTTTTGATTCTCTCGGGTGCTACATAAATAATTTTATACGCCATATTAGAAGCGCGCCTTAGCGCTTCCATGCACTGACCATAGCTTAATGAGCTATTAATATATGCTGCAGGCACGCCCGCCTGATTTAGCGCCAAAACTTGGTCCTGCATAAGCGAAATAAGTGGAGAAATTACAATGGTAATGCCTCCACTAATTATTGCAGGTATCTGGTAGCATATGGACTTGCCGGCACCCGTAGGCAGCACGCCAAGCACATCTCTGCCACTTAATATATTATCTATAAGCTCCTCTTGCCCATGGCGAAAGGAGCTATGCCCAAAATATTGTCTAAGAACGCCTAATTTATCCAAATTAGTCTAGGCTGCGTATTCTATCGAAAGGATATATAACCCACTTTGCATGGGCGACTATCATATCGGAGCTTATTGTGCCTACATTCCTAGACCTGCTGTCATGGCTGTTGGCTCTATTATCGCCCATTACAAAATATTCATCATCACCGAGTACTCGCCTTGGATAACTTTGAAGGGATTTATGGGCAATATAATCTTCCTCTACCAATTTGTCGTTTACAAAAAGCTCTCCGTCTATTATGGCAATAGTATCACCGGGAAGCGCAACTAAGCGTTTGATAAACGCGGTATCCACTCTGAAATTTAATTTGGTACCTATGTTTATGGTTTTTTCATTGCGTCTTGGATAGTGGCATATAACTATATCTCCATGCTTTAAGTCGCCCCTTAGCACCCTTGGCTTGGTAGCAATTACTATTTCGCCATCAACAAGCGTTTCGCTCATGCTGTTGCCGTCAACACGTATTGGCTCTGCCAAAAGACCGCGTATTGCAGTAGCCAGCAGTACAGCAGTGCATATTACACCTATCCAGCTGAATATCTCATTCCACAATTTATTTCTCTTTTCTTTTTTAAGCTGTTTCTCTGATTTTACCGGCTCTGTTTCTTTTGTTTGAGAAAAAGCGCCTTCTTTGGTGCTCTCATTAGCTTTATCTTCTTTGTTTAAATTTTCGGTGTTGTTATTTTGTTCAGTCATCAGTAGTATCTCCTTCAATTTCTTGCTCTGCAAACCCAAGTGTAACATCGGCAGGTACGGGACCTTGTTTTAGCAGCTTTTTCCTGCGGCGCAGAAAAACCATACGATCCAGCATTACGACGCGACCACAAGTATTACAGCGCATCTTAATATCTGCGCCTATCCTTGTAACCGTCCACTCGTATGAGCCGCAGGGATGTTTTTTCTTCATCTGCACCACATCATCGAGCCTGATTTCGTCCGTCATAAGTCCCTCCCGACACCGCGTAATTATAAACCCTTTTAATTTGCATTACAAGTTTAATACTATGTTGCTTTTAGAACAGCGATTTTTTTGTAACGGTTTTTTCGGTTTGGCTAAGCTTCGTGAATCAGACTAGTGGACCCTATGCTAACTGAGCAAGGCAAAGCCAAAGTGGAAAAGACGCACAAGAAAACGCTGGTTAAAGGTAACATAGTATTACTCAGCAAGCTCTATAAAATCAGCTATCCATTCCATGCTTAAGATATCGTAGGGTTTTAAATCGGAATGGGCTGCTATCTGCAATTTACCCTCGCTATCCTTAACGGGACCGTGGAATGGGTTAAAACGCGTCAAAGCTATACTACTGCGCAAGTAATGTATAAGGCTTTCCGCCGCAGGGTGGAGGAATTGCGACAGCCTCAGTTTAAGCACACCGGTTCCAAAACCCCACCATAGACCTGCCACACCCACTTCCTGAGCATTTATGTCCCTTAGAAAGTCAAGGCTTTGATTAAGGTATGAACGTACAATCTCGGTATAGTATCTGCCCCAGTCCCAGGCGGGAGAGGCTATATATCGCAGCGCTTGTCCATCTTCACCTACATCAAATACAGCTGAAAAAGCATCTTCAGGCACATCGGTTAAATTCATAGATAAAGCTATAGGGCTCATCACCACATCCGCACCGTAAGACACAGCATGTTTTATACCATTTATGCAGCTTTCAGGTTCATAAGGTACAACACCTTTTGATACAAGCAAAACCCTTGCAAACGGAGAAGCAGTTTTAACCCCGAGCGCAAAAGCATTTATGTCTGAGGTATGGCGTTTTGGAAGCTTGGGTGTAATATATGCCACGCAGCGGTTTTTGCTTGCATAGCCTGCTGCCACACCGCATAGAAAAACCGCCTCATAGTACCTGCCGTAATATGTACTAAGGCTTGCGTCCTCCCTAACCCTTGAATATATTAATGTCATTATATTTGGGTTTTCAAGCTGAAACCTTAGGGCTGCATTTACCAGCCTAGTTGAGGTTACAAGCACTAAATCGCAGTCTTTGGCATGTTTTCTAAGCTCCTCATAGCAATTTTCCTCATTTAAACCGTCTAGTGTATAGGTTTCAACGCAGTCCGAAAGTTCCTTCTGCATTTTCTGCCTGCCCTTTTCATGGGCGCCTATCCAGTTGGTTTCAGTCCTGCCCTCGCTGTATGCAAACATAACCTTAGCAGTACGTCTTGCGCTGAATAGACGCTGTACTAAGCTTGGCTGTGTGCCGGGCTTTTGCTCAAGCACCAATGTGGGTTCTATCTGCGGTTTACTTATAAGCTTAAGCTGAGGAATCATAGCTGAAATATGTTCAACTATTTCAGACAGCACCGTACCCCTTGGCATACCATACAATTGAAGATACTGTAGTATTACATCTCCAACGGGGATATCAATTTCAAGCTGCTCAAGCGCAGTTACGAATTGCATATATATCTTATTTAAATAAACAATATCGTTCTCTTCTTCGCTAAGCTCAATGCCTTTTTCAATTTCGCTTAAAAGTTCGTAGTTTTCTGCGCGGCTCATACGTATTCCCTTAAAGAAGCCGCTTTTATCGTAACGAAGGAAGGCATAGTAAAGCGCGGTGTTTGGATCCTGTTCGCTTAATTGCGGAATCATACGGGTTATTCGGGCACGAAATGCCGCAGCGCCGTAAAATTTAAGCACGCTAACACGCTTATTGCCTTCTACAACATAGTATTGCCACATATACTCGTACACTTCTATTGGATCGCGAAGCCCCTCGCCAATGTGAGCCACGCAAAGGGATATCCACTTACTAGCAAATTCGCTTACTTCGTTATGCAAGGGCATAAAGTTTGCACTAAAAGAATGAGAACGGCCTGAAGTATATGTACCTACAATAGAAGACAGTGGTATCTCCATAGTGGGGCGCTGAACATATGCCAGCATCTTGTTTTGCTCAACTATTTCATCAAGCGCTGTTAGGTTTCCTTTCTTGCCCTGTGAAATACGTGAGGAATAGTCTTTTTTGCCAAGCCTTAGGGCTTTTTCGTATGCCATCTTTGCTTCTCTTTCATAGCTCCGCTGCATTATACTTCCCCCAATCATAACGAGTTCTAATATAGGACAGTCTTTTTCTTTGCACTACCGGAATATCTATATCGATAATCTGGTAACCGTAGGCATTTATAATCTGTGTGTTACCATAAACTATGCTGCGCCTTTTTACACCATAGTTTAAATGCTGGTGTCCGTGGAAATGATAATAAGGCGCAAACTGATTTAGCAGCGCGCGGAAACCACTGAAACCTTGATGAAATTTATCCTCACCATCGCCAAGACCTGCCGCAGGCGCATGTGTAACCAGTATATCAAAACCGCCAAATGTACATATCTGCGGGAAACGCCTTACTATTTTACGGGCGATATCCCTCTCCGTAAAGTGAAATGGCTTTGGGCTGTTTGACTTACAACCTCCCATACCGAAAAACCTTATGCCGTTTATCTCCACCATTTTATCCTCAAGACTCATACATCCCTCCGGTGGGTGTTCAAGATATCTTCCGTCATGGTTGCCATGCACATAATAAAGGGGCGCTGCAACCATTGTAGTTAAAAACGATAGGTAGCTGGCTTTTAGGTCTCCGCAAGATATGATTACATCAACTCCCTCAAAGCGAGATTTATCGAAATGGTCCCATATATAGCTGCTTTCATGATCTGCGACTATTAAAGCCCTTAATTGAGGCAAATTAGCATCCTCCTCTGAATAATAAATAAAAAATTTTAATCAATGCAAGGATTTGTATTCTTGAGCCGTTATATTGTTAGTGAGGTGATTTTATGACGCTTTATCCGGCATATGAAAAATCCATGCAGACATGCATAAGGGTAAACCCGGAAGAACAAACCGTAAACATAGGTAAGAATACCATTGACCTTACACAGCAGGAATGTCTGCTGCTGCTCACCCTTGCAAAAAAGCCCTGCGCAACTGTTTCAAGGGAAGAACTTCTCTTCATAGCTTGGGATTGTTGTTACCCTATAAAAACGCGTACAGTTGATGTACATATAGCAAGGCTACGTAAGAAAATAGGCAGAAGGCTTATAAAAACCGAGAGGGGCAAAGGTTACAGCTTGCAGGCTATAAAACTTAACTAACTATCTAGCAAACTTTGAACTGCCGAAAACAGGGCTTCAAGCTCTTCCCTATTGCGGTATGTTATAACAACCCTGCCCTGTTCCATATTACCGCGCAGCTTAGTACGCACACCAAATGCCCTGTGCAAATCTTCCTCAAACGCACGCATCTCAGGCGGCATAACTTGGGGCGGTCTTTCAGCCTTTTTAGGTTTTGAAGCCAAATTTTCAAGCTGGCGCACGCTTAAATTATCGTTTAGCACCATTTCCGCAAGTTCCCGTTTTCTTGCAAGCGTGCTCACACCTGCCAGCACCCTTCCGTGCCCTGCGCTTAACCTGCCATCTCTTATTAGCAGTTTTATATCGTCAGGTAGGTTCAGTAACCTTAGCAAATTCGCAATGGCGGGTCTGGATTTTCCAAGGCGCTTAGCAACAGCTTCCTGTGTATAACCGAAGCTGTCCATAAGAGAGCGCACAGCCTCCGCTTCCTCCATGGGATTTAAATCTTCCCTCTGGAGGTTTTCTATTAGTGCTATTTCAAGCTGTTCTTTTTCGCCTACTTCTCTTACGATGCACGGCACTTTTGAAAGCCCCGCAATCTGCGCAGCGCGGAACCTACGCTCACCCGCCACTATTTGATAGCGGTCAAGATTTTTTGTAACCAATATCGGCTGAATTACACCAAGCTCTTTTATGCTATCCGACAGCTCTTTTAGGGATTCTTCGTCGAAAATCTTCCTAGGCTGGTAAGGATTAGCATCAATATCGGCTATTGATAGATTTATTATATTATCAGCAGATGTTTCTACCTGTGGGAAAAGAGCGTCAAGCCCCCTGCCAAGCGCTTTTTTCTTCATTATACTATATACCTTTACCTGATGATTTTAATACTTCTTTAGCGAGGTTGCGATAAGCCTCTGCGCCTGCGCTTTTACTATCGTACCTCTCTATTGGTAAGCCGTGGCTTGGCGCTTCACCTATACGTACAGCCCTTGGAATAATGCTTGAAAACACCTTGCCGCTAAAATACTTTTTAACTTCCTGCGCAACTTGCAGCGATAGGTTAGTGCGCCCATCAAACATGGTAAGCAGTATACCTTCTATTTGGAGCTTGGGATTCAATGTTTGCCTTATACGATTTATGGTGTCTATAAGGCGGGTTACGCCCTCAAGCGCATAATATTCGCACTGTATAGGTATAAGTACGCTGTCTGCACAGGCAAGCGCATTTATTGTAAGAAGTCCCAAAGACGGAGGACAGTCTACAAGTATAGTATGATAATTATCCCTAACAGGTGAAATTGCATTTCTAAAATAATATTCCCTGTTTTCAAAACCAACAAGTTCAACCTCGGCCGCCGCAAGGCGTATATCCGCCGGCAGTATATTTAGCCCATCTACCGAAGTTGCAAATATGGCATCCTTAGCGTTTAAAGCGCCTATAACCACTTCATAGCTGGTTTTATCTGTTGCCCTAATGCCTATACCGCTTGTAGCGTTACCCTGCGGGTCTAAATCACACAGTAGTACGCCTTTTTTTAAGTCTGCAAGACAGGTAGCTAGATTAATTGCTGTAGTTGTCTTGCCTACGCCGCCTTTTTGATTAGCTATTGCTATGACTTTCCCCATCATTACCTCTCTTAATTATCTTCAAGCCAGAAACGCCAACGATATTTATCGTAGCAGGCAGTGATTACCCTGCGCAAGGTTGCCAGCTCTTCCTCACTTTGAAAGCCTGAAAAATCCATATACAATGCGCGAAGCGCTGAAAGCGAGCTCTGTTTGACTGAATATTCTTGTACCGCTAGAAAATGCGCCCTATCCTTTGGAAAATTGTGAAACAGTAGATACATTAATTCGTCTGACATTGTAGTAAAATCATCCATACGAAGCCTGATAAGCTTTTGCGTGTCCATACGCAGCACCATTTTGCCGAAAGTATACATACGTACCCTAAAAAATATCTTATCGTTTACCCATGAGGCCAAACTATCTATAGTGTTGCGCCCTAAAATAAAGGTACTGAACTTCAGCGCTATTGCGCTGCACATCTCCTCCTGCTTGGATATAAACTCCGTACCCAACCAAGGGGTCAGGGCTATTGCTATCTGCGTGCCGGCTACCATAACCCCTCCTGTTTCAAAAGCTCATTCATTAAAGCTGATTTATGATATCATCATTAGACTAATTTGTCCATAGCAGCAAAATGCACAAAAAAAGTATTGACTTTTATATACTATGAGGTTATCATATGAGTGGCCACTCATATGAATGAGTGTACATATGAATGGAGGTTCAGCTGATGGTTCATAACCACGAAAAATTGTTAGAAAAAGTAAGGCACGATTTACCTACAGACGAGCTTCTCAGCGACTTAGCTGATTTATTCAAGCTATTTGGTGATTCTACAAGGGTTAAGATACTCTTTGCACTTTTGGAATCCGAGATGTGCGTATGCGCTATTGCGGAACTTCTCAACATGACGCAGTCCGCTATATCGCACCAGCTTAAAACCCTGCGTAGCGCAAACCTTGTGGGCAACAGACGGGAAGGCAAAACAGTAATATATTTTCTGGCTGATGAGCATGTACACACTATACTTGGCGAAGGTTTTAAGCACCTAATAGAGGAAAGAAAAGAACAAAACTATATTGAGGAGGATTAGTATGAAATACAGCTTTAAAATAAGTAAGATAGACTGCCCTTCATGTGCAGACCGCATGGAGATGGCTGTATCTAAGCTGCCTTTTGTTGAAAATGCCCAAATCAACTTCTTAACTAAAAAGCTAAACGTAGAAATAGCTGAGGAACATTTTGATGAAACGGTAAAAGAAATAAACAAAGCAGTAAGCAGAATTGAGCCAGGCTGCAAGATTGTACGCTGATATGCAATACTTTGATACGCTTGACAGTGAACAAAAAACACTATCTATAAGGCTTGTTGCTGCGCTTATTATGTTTTTTATTGCGCTATCATTAAACCTTAGCAGAATAGTTTTATTTTTGAGTTTTTTTATACCTTATACGTTGATTGGTTATGATGTACTTTTCTATGCTGTTAAAAACATTTTGCACGGTCAGTGGCTTGATGAACGATTCCTTATGAGCATAGCAAGCATAGGCGCATTTGCACTTAAAGACTATGCCGAAGCCTTTGCAGTTATGTTCTTTTATCAATTAGGAGAACTTTTTCAGAGCATAGCTGTAGGTAAAAGCAGAAAATCTATAGAAGAACTACTTAGTTTAGCACCAGAAACCGCTACAAGACTTATAAACGGTACAGAAGAAACCATATCTCCAGAAGAAATACTCATAGGAGATACCATAGTTGTAAAGCCGGGCGAAAGGGTGCCTATAGACGGTAGGATTATAAAAGGCTCAACTTCACTAAACACTTCCGACATTACAGGCGAAAGCGCTCCGGTAGAAGTGGCTGAAGGCGATATGATATATTCAGGCTCTATAAATATAAGCGGAAGTATATTATTACTAGCCGAGAGCGAATATGAAAACAGCACAATTGCGAAGATTATGGACCTTATAGAAAATTCCGCGGGCAAAAAATCAAAATCAGAAAAATACATTACACGTCTTGCAAGGTATTATACTCCCTTTGTTGTTGTTAGCGCCGTATTGCTTTCTACCATTCCCCCGCTTGTACTTAACGAAGCTTTCTTAAAATGGTTTGAAAGAGCGCTTGTATTTCTTGTGGCATCCTGCCCCTGCGCTTTGCTTATAAGCATACCGCTTTCATTTGTGAGAGGGCTTGGTACCGCCTCTAAACATGGGATACTTATGAAAGGTGCAAGCGAGCTTGAAAAACTAAGTGAAGTTGATACCTTTATATTCGATAAAACCGGTACACTAACTGAGGGAAGCTTTACAGTAAGCGATGTACACAGCGATAATGTAGATAAGGATAGTATATTAGAAATATCTGCCATAGCAGAGAGCCAATCCACACACCCCATTGCGGCATCGCTTAAAGAAGCATGCTTAAAAGAACCCGATATTAGCCGCTTAGGCGGCGTAACTGAACATGCTGGCAAGGGCATTCAGGCAACTGTCGATAATAAAGAGTATTTTATAGGCAATACCGCTCTTATGGAGCTAGTAAATGCGGATTATAAAGAATGCAGCTTCCCCGACACCATAGTGCATATGTCAAAAGGCAATGATTATATGGGACATATAGTTATAAGCGACCAAATTAAAAGCAAGGCAAAAAATAGTATTAATAAGCTTAAAGGGCAGAAAATTGAACGCATAATAATGCTTTCAGGTGATAGAAAACCCGTTGTAGACGCTACATCTAAAACTGTTGGAATAGATGAAAGCTACGCAGAGCTTCTTCCGACTGACAAGGTTGAAATAACTGAGCGGATTATGCATGACGGCAATAAGGTTGCATTTGTAGGCGATGGCATAAACGATGCCCCTGTGCTTACTGTAGCTGATGTTGGCATAGCCATGGGCGCACTTGGCAGTGATGTAGCGATTGAAGCTGCAGATATAGTGCTTATGGACGATAACTTGTTAAAACTTCCCCTTGCCCTTAGTATTGCTAGAAAAACCATGCGCATAGTAAAGCAGAATACTACCATCTCTCTTGCCTTTAAGGCAGCAGTACTTATCCTCGGCGCTTTCGGACAGGTTGAAATGTGGCTTGCTGTATTTGCAGATGTAGGGGTAATGATACTAGCGGTGCTCAACTCCCTGCGTACAGGACACATGAAAACAAATACCCAATAATAAAACACCTTTACAGTAAAAACACCCGCTTAGAGCGGGCGTTGTTTTTTTATTTGTTGTTTAACTATCAGCTTTTTCGCTATTTTCAGCGGGTGTTTTTGTTACCGGTTTTTTAGCCGAAGCAGCTTTCTTTTCCGGAGCTGCAGCTGCAGTAGTTTTTTTAGCTGCCGCAGTTTTTGTAACAGGCTCTGCCTTTTTTTTCTCTACTTCCGCTTTTGCCTCTACTTTTGTTGTAGGCTTTTTAACAGAAGCTTCCTTGGCTTGCGCAACACTTTTCGCCTTTTCTGCTTTCGGTTTTACATTAGGGGTTTCCTTCTTATCTTCATTTAATAGCATGTTGTAAATATCAAGATATTTTTTTGCTGATACCTTCCAAGAATAGTCGGCTGTCATGCCGCGCTGCTGCAAAATACGCCATACGTCCTTTTTATTCCAATAATAATGGAGCGCTCTTTGGATAGTATGCAGCATATCATGCGCATTATAGTTGAAGAAGGAGAAACCATTACCATCGTTCGTATACTCATTATAACTAAGCACGGTATCACGAAGACCGCCTGTTTCCCTAACCACAGGTATAGTACCATAGCGCAATGCTATCATTTGGCTTAAGCCGCAAGGCTCAAACTGAGAGGGCATAAGGAATAGGTCGCTACCTGCGTAGATTTGATGTGCAAGCGGATTATCCATCACAAAGCGTGCAGCTACCCTGCCGGGATAGTTCTGCTCCGCCCAGCTGAACAGGTTTACATACCTAGAATCGCCCATGCCAAGGCATACAAGCTGCACGTCCTCGCGCATTATATCGCCTATTACGTAGTCTACTAAGTCCAAGCCTTTTTGGTTGCTAAGCCTGCCTACCATGCCAATGATAGGCACTTCGGGACGGACATCCAGATTGAGCTGTGTTTGAAGAGCGCGTTTACATATAGCCTTGCCACTCAAATCATCGCTTGAATACTTTGCGGCGATATACTTATCATTAGCGGGATCATATACATCTACATCTATTCCGTTAAGCACGCCGGATAGACGGTTACTTTTCGCGCGAAGCAAACCGTCCAAGCGCTCACCGTAGTAGGCTGTCTGAATCTCTTCAGCGTACGAAGGGCTAACTGTAGTTACCTCATCCGCATATACTATACCAGCTTTTAAGTAGTTGGCGGCGCCATAGCATTCAAGCTTATCATCGGTAAAAAGGCTATCTCCAAGGCCAAGCACATCCTGCACATCTTTTATGCCGAACACACCCTGATATTGCAGGTTGTGTATGGTCATAACTGTTTTGATACCGCTGTAAGCGGGCAGATGAGCGTATTGTATGTTAAGCAGTGCAAGCACCATGCCTGCCTGCCAGTCATGAGCATGCAGTATGTCCGGCTTGAAACCGATTAAAGGAAGGCTGTTTAGTACCCCGCGGCTGAAGAACGCAAAGCGCTCATACTCATCGCCGCCCATTCCGTAGGTATAGTTTCTTCCGAAATAGTAGCGATTGTCCACAAAGTAATATATTACGCCGTCCTGACGCAGTTCATCTATGCCGCAATACTGCTTACGCCAACCGAGTTCAACCTCAAAATCAACGAGATGAGCCATATTATTTGAATACTTTTCGGATATTGAAGTGTATTTAGGTATCATTACACGCACATCGTGCCCTTGAGATGCCAGCACCTTTGATAATGCACCAACAACGTCTGCCAAACCGCCCGTTTTAATAAACGGTACGCACTCTGACGCAACGAAAAGAATTTTCATTACAAAACACTCCTTTGAATCAAATTGATTTGCAGTAACAGCAAACAGATTCAATCTAACAAAAGCTAATTAGATTGTCAAATTCTTGGGGATTACAAAGGGATAACTGGGAGTGGCAGAGAGCTTTGCATTCTCACGTACAGTAATCTGTTTATCCAGTATGCAGTTCTCTATTTGGGCACCCCTAGCGATTATGGAATCCTGCATTACTATGCAGCCCTTTATCTTGGCTCCCTTCCTTACTGTAACGCCTCTAAAGATGATTGAATCCTCAACCTCTCCCTCTATAATGCAGCCATCTGCAACCAAAGAGTTGCTGACCTTTGAATCGCTTGAGTAATGTGTAGGCATTTCATCGCGCAATTTAGTCCATACAGGGCGCTCGGGGTTAAAGAAACTCTTCCTCATTTCAGGTTCAAGCGCTGCCATATTCGCGTTATAGTAGGCCCCAACTGTATCAATATAGAAGGGTTTAGAAGCAAGTTCATAGCCCATTATCTTCGTATAGCCCCGTGCAAGTGATTTAACAAGCATCTCCCTTGTGAAGTGGTGCAGACCCTGTGAGGTGGCTCTATCAACCATATCTATAAGTAATTCTCTTCTCATAAGGAATACGCCTATATAGGTGTTTCCATACCTTGGGAGCGAGGGGTCTACTTCTATATTGTTAACTACCCCTGCATCGTCTAAATCCAGATACCTTCCGGTGCCGTGTCTGCGGACATCCCTATCCTTAGTATAGGCAAGCGTTATATCCGAGTTATTATCAAGGTGGAATTTTAGCATATCTTCATAGTACAAAGAGTACAAGAAAGAGCTTTCAGAAACCGCCATATAGCGTTCTTCGTTTCTTCTTAGGAAGTTCATATTGCTCTTGAGCGCGTCAAGAAGACCTGTGTAGCTATTACTGGAATCGGTGGTTGCAAAGGGCGGAAGAAGCGTCATTCCGCTGCGCTTGCCGTGTAAATCCCACTCCCTACCGGATCCGATTTGGTCAAGCAAGCTTTGGTAGTTACTCTGTAATATTATGCCGATATTTTTTATACCGCTGTTTACCATATTGCTGAGCAAAAAGTCTATCAGACGGTAGCGTCCAAGGACAGGCAGCGCAGCTACCGAGCGCATTACTGTAAGTTCTCTTAGACGGTCGGTTTTTTCGCCTGTATATATAAGGCCGGCTAGATTTTTTTTCATGGTGTACCCCCTATTTCCCTTCTTGTGCGCCGGGTGCAACTTTATGCCCCTGCGGAATTACAGTATTATTGCCAATTACGGCTATTTCCGCATCTTTTTCGCCTATAACGGCATCAGCTTCAATTACGCTATTTTCACCGATTATGGCTTTGTTTAGAACCGCCCCTGAGCGCACTATGGCACCGGGCATCAATACGCTGTCGTAAATCTTTGCGCCTTCTTCTACTATTACACCGCCTGATAGCACGGAGTTTTCAACAATACCATTTACATCGCTTCCCTCGGCAACAAGGCTATTTGATACCTCTGCTTTTTCGCCTAGATAGCCGGGCGGTCTTCCTACATTACGGGCATATATGCGCCATTTTCTATCATGCAGGTTTATAGGCGGCGGGTCCTTTAAGAGGTCCATATTAGCTTCCCAAAGGCTGTCTATAGTGCCTACGTCCATCCAATATCCATCGAATGTATAGGCAACTAATTTTTCGTTCTGAGAAAGCATATTAGGGATTATGTTCCTTCCAAAATCATTGTTGGAGTTAGGGTCATTCTCATCAGCAATAAGGTGGCTGCGAAGTTTTTCCCAAGTAAATACATACACGCCCATGCTGGCATTATTACTCTTAGCATTGGCAGGTTTTTCTTCAAATTCGGTTATTACGCCGTTTTCATCGGTGTTCATTATACCAAAGCGATGAGTTTCTTCCCAAGGTACCTGGCGAACAGCTATAGTTGCCGTAGCTTCCTGCTCAATATGGTACGCGAGCATTTCGGAATAATCCATCTTGTAGATATGGTCGCCCGATAGCACCAGAACATAGTCCGGATTGTATTGCTCAATAAACGCCATATTCTGGTAGATTGAGTTAGCCGTACCCTTGTACCACTCGCCGTCTTTACCGGTTGAATAAGGGGGAAGTACAAATATACCTCCGGTGTTCTTGTCAAGATCCCACGGGGTGCCGGAGCCTATATAGGCATTCAATTCCAGCGGTCTATACTGCGTAAGCACACCTACCACATCGATGCCGCTGTTTGTGCAGTTGCTCACAGGAAAGTCAATTATCCTGTACTTTCCGCCAAACGGTATCGCAGGCTTTGCGGTATGGCGGGTTAATATTCCCAGCCTACTACCCTGACCACCTGCCAGCAGCATCGCTACACATTGTTTTTTCTGAAGCATTGCCTTTCCTCCTTGTAGTGTAAAAAATTAAAGCTGCTCAAAGCAGCAATAGGTTATGAGGTTATATCTTGTTCCAAATCGTCAAGCTTGGGTACAGAATCCTCTTTTTCTTCTTTAGGAATTCTGTCGTATGCAAAATATACTGTCGCAAGCGGTGGAACTGTAATAAGTGCGGAATATTCCCTGCCGTTCCAAGGAATATCCTCTACGGATATTAGGTTGAAATTCTGTTTATCTGAACCGCCATATTCAACAAGGTCGGTATTGAATACTTCCCTTATGCTGCCATCATCAGGAACGCCAAAGCGATACTCCTCTATATACTGCGGTGTGAAATTTGAAAGGCAGATAAGTGTTTCGCCCTTCATATTCATACGCATGAATATTACAACGCTGTTGTTATTATCGTCCGCAACCAGCCATTCAAAACCGTCCCAACTGTCGTCAATTTCCCAGAGCATACTATGCCTGCGGTAGAAATGGTTGAGATGCTTTACACATTTTTGCAATTCCGGGTGGCGCTCGTAAACTAGAAGAAACCAATCTAGGGGACGTTTTTCATCCCATTCGATAAATTGACCGAACTCCCCGCCCATGAACAGCAGTTTTTTTCCGGGATGCGCCATCTTATAGCCATATAACGCCCTAAGCCCCGCAAATTTACGCCACATATCGCCGGGTTGTTTATCTAGCATACTCTTTTTGCCGTGAACTACTTCATCGTGCGAGAACGGTAACACATAGTTTTCGCTGAAAGCATAGAAGAAAGAAAATGTAAGCTTGTCATGATGCCACTTGCGGTACACAGGGTCTAGCTTTATGTAGCTTAGCATGTCGTTCATCCAGCCCATGTTCCACTTGAAGCCAAAACCCAGTCCTCCAAGGTAGGTAGGTCTTGTTACCAATGGATAAGCGGAGGATTCCTCAGCAATAGTCATAACGCCGGGGAAATCGTTGTATACGGTTTCGTTTAGGCGGCGCATAAAGGCTATAGCCTCAATATTTACATTGTTGCCGTATTCATTGGGAAGCCACTCATCATCATCACGGCAAAAATCGTGGTAGAGCATACTGCTAACCGCATCGCAGCGTATGCCGTCTATATGATAATATTCAAACCAGAAACAGGCATTTGAAAGCAGGAAAGAGCATACCTCTCCCCTTGCAAAGTCAAACATCATAGTGCCCCACTGCTGCATATCGGAGCGGCGAGGGTCCTCATGCTCATAACAGGGCGTGCCGTCAAAGCGGCGAAGCCCTACTTCGTCACGCGGGAAATGCGCGGGAACCCAATCTAAAATAACGCCTATACCGGCTTGGTGAAGCATATCAACAAAGCGCATAAATTCTTTAGGAGTACCGAATCTTGAAGTGGGCGAATAAAAGCCCGTAACCTGATAGCCCCAAGACATATCAAGCGGGTGCTCCATAACTGGCAAAAGCTCAACGTGAGTATAGCCCATTTCCTTTATATAAGGTATAAGCTGCTCGGCAATCTCTATATAAGACAGCATTTCGCCATCTTCACTAAGCCTCCAAGAGCCAAGATGAAGTTCGTATATGTTTATAGGGCTGCGATAAGCGTTCCAATTTCTGCGGTGATTTAGCCATTTCTGGTCGCCCCATTTATAGCCGTCCAAATCGTATAAAAGGCTGGCATTATTGGGTCTGAGCTCAGTTGCAAACGCATAAGGATCTGCCTTTAATCGCCAATGATTATCCTCGCCCAAGATGGCATATTTATAGCTGCGCAATTTTTCCTTTGCACCTTCATAGTTGTATTTTCCCTCATCGCTGAGCGGATCAAAGAGCTGGCGCTCAAGCTGCAACTCCCATATGCCGTCATAGCGTTTTTTCATGGGATAGGCATCTACCTGCCAAGAGCAAAACTCTCCCGTAACTGAAACCGCCCTCGCCCGAGGAGCCCAGACGGCAAAATTCCAGACCGGCAAATCATGGCTGATTGCAGGATGTGCACCAAGCATAGTATAAGCATGCCGGCTGCTGCCTTCATGGAACGCATCTCGCTCTTTGCGAGTAGGCGGGCGATAGAACATTTCTGCCTCCTATATTTTTGCTTTAAATTACTCTTGAATTTATGAGCAATTTATGTGTTTTGAGTATAGCACAGCGGGAACGGTTTCACAATATCATAAACGGTCACCATTTGAATGAGCGATTCCTATATCAAAACATGAGTATTCACAAGTGATTTTGAGTGCTTTTATAATTTGCATATAGACTTACTTTCTATCCATTTAGGCTGTAGCAATACATGCTTACCTTCATGACCTTGCATACCTTCAAGCAGCAGCTCAACTGAGGTGTGTGCCATCTGTTCAGATGGCTGGCGCATGGTAGCAAGCGAGGGGATACAATAATCCGCCTGCTCAGTTCCGTCAAACCCCACTACAGACACATCACCGGGAACAGTAAAACCCCAATCATTAAGCGCCTTCATAGCGCCTATTGCTATAATATCCGAAGACGCAAATACTGCGATAAAATCTTTCCTGCGCATAAGCAACCTACTCATTGCGGCATAGCTTGAAGGAAGGGTAAAATCGCATTCTTCGTATAGTTCCTTATCAAATACTATACCGTGTTTTTCCATACTCTCCTTAGCACCGTGAAACCTAAGACCGGTAGAGTCGCTTATAGAACCAAAATAGCCTAGAAGCGCTATCTTCCTGTGCCCAAGCTCAACCAGCCTATTGGTAACTTCCCTGCCGGCACTGAAATTATCTATAGAAACCGAGCTTATATGCTTACCATTTAAAAATTTTGCCTCTATTGAAGAAAAAACGCAAGGTATATCCAGTTCTTCAGCTTCTTTTTCGTGTCCTTCAAGTTTACTCCCAAGGAATATTACTCCTGCAAGTTTGCGTTCCCTATACAGCCTGCGTACGGTTTCAAATTCATCCGCTTTTTCATCTATAATTTCAGTGAGAAACCTTAGTTGCTTTTCTTTACCTATATCAAGTATGCGCTCTGCAAGGTCAGTTAGGAAAATATTTCTCCGACCGCGAAGCACTACGGCAACAAAGTCAGTCTGATGTTGTTTTAGACTGGCAGCGCTGGTGTTTTTAATATATCCGAGCTTTTCAACGGCTTTCAGCATCTTTTTTCTAGTAGCCTCACCAACATCGGGCCTATTGTTTATAGCCCGTGAAACCGTTGAAATACTTACGCCCGCTTCCCTTGCAACGTCGTTAATGGTTACTATCTTCATAAATTCCTTTCAGATACAAACATATTAAGGCGCTACTCGCCTCATTAAAAACACTGCGCTCATTCTACCAAAATAAATATATATAGGCAAGGTGGTCTTACCAATCACTATCTACGCTTGTGTAAAGAATAGAAAAACAGTATAATGTGCGAGTATAGGAGGTGCTTGATGAAAAAACGCTTTATTACAGGTGTTTTATTGGCTTTGTTATCATTTATAAGCCCTGCTTTGGCAAGCCCAGAAAAGCTTGAGCCAATATACCCATCACCCGAATATGTGAACCTCCTTATTGATATTGCAAATGAGGAGCTTGGCTATACAGAAAAAAACGATGGCAGCACTAAATACGGCGCTTGGTATGGCGACGCAAAGGCGGAGTGGTGTGCCGAATTTCTCTGCTGGTGCGTAAACGAGGTTGATAACCGCCACGGTACAAATCTATTAAAAGAAAAATATCCGTTATACGGCGCAACTAATATAGGACTAAACTGGTTTTTGCAAAAAGGCAGGTATGTATCAAGGACGGGTTCTGTAAACGGCTGGGGAAGCCAATGGTATATAGAAAGCCAAGAAAATATAGGACTAAACGAATATATTCCGCAACCTGGCGATTGGGCTTTTTTCTCATACACCCCATCCGGCGATACAACGCATGTTGCAATGGTGGAGCAAGTAGTTAAACGAGATGACGGCATATATATACAAGTGTTTGAGGGAAATAATCCTGATAAGGTCCAAAAAGCCCTGTATTCAATTAGCGACTGGCGCATACTGGGCTATGGAACCGTGTTTGATATTGCCGATATTGCCATGCGAAAAGGCAATGAGGGTGATAAGGTTCGCGCACTTCAAAATAAACTTGTTGCGCTGAATCTTCTTGTAAACAACAACGTAAACGGTATATTTGACGCATCAACCGAAAATAGTATAAAACATTTTCAAATGGACAATCAGCTTTCTACTACAGGCATTGCAGATAAGGAAACCCAGCTTCTGCTAAATGCCAAATTTAAGACCGATATGAACGAAGAAAACACTTTCTGGATTGTTGAAGGCGGCTTATAGGAGGCTATTATGAAAGACATTCTCCTCATACTGGACTATCACTCAAAATATACTGAAGACATCGCAAAAAAACTCAGGCTTGAAGGCATTGCATGCAGGATTCTTCCCGGTGATGTCCTTCCCTCAGAAATACAGGCTATCTCTCCTCTTGGTATTATACTTGCAGGCGGCACAGGGGCAGACTTCCCGCTGTCTATAGATGGCAGGCTATTGCACACGGGTATTCCAATTTTAGCGCTTGGCAATACCGCCGCATCGGTATGCCTGCTTCTAAATGGTGAAATAAAAGATACTACCATGTTAAAAAAAGTGGAGAACGTAAGCTTCCTGCCGTCTACGCTAACTGAGGATTTGCAAACAAGCCAGCGTATGCTCCATGCTATTAACACGCTTGAGCTTAGCAGCGAGCTTAAGCCCATCGCCAAATGGAAAGACGAAATAATAGGCTTTAAACACCAAGAGCTTAATCTCTTTGCCCTAGGTTTTCAGATAGAATCCAACGACCCTGACGGCAACCATATACTATTGCGCTTTGCGATAGATATATGCGGCTGCTCCCAATGGTGGGATGAGTCTGCCCATATTGCGCTTATGCGTAGCCATATAGAAAAAATGGTTGGAGATGGCACAGCAGTATGCGCAATTACCGGCGGGCTTGACAGCGGAGTTAGCGCTGTGCTTGCCCATAAGGTATTAGGTGACAGGCTCCGCTGCATTTTTGTGAATACAGGTCTATTAAGAGAAGGAGAGGTTGAATTTGTCCTAAAACACTATAGGGATGAAGAAAACCTTTCAATCACCCTTATTAATGCTCAGAATGAATTCCTTGAGGCATTAAACGGCATTATAAGTGCCGAAGAAAAACAAAAAGCCATACTCAATACCATGCGCAGGGTTTTAAGTGATGCGCTTGAGGGCATTGAGTATAATGCCGTTATTAGGGGTATAACCTGCGATGAAGTGCTGCGCTACGGCATGGTGGATGCCATAGTACCTACCGAAGGAAAAACCGTAATAGCTCCGCTAAAAGAGCTTTTTAAAAGCGAAGTGCGCTATGTGGCTGAAAAGCTTAATATGTCCCGTGATGTAACGACGGCGCAGTCCTTCCCGGGCACCGGTCTTGCGCTTAGGATATATGGCGAAGTTACTATGGAGCGCCTAAAGCTTCTTAGAAAAGCGGATATAATGTTTTCAGACGCTATATATCAGAGTGACCTTGCTAAAAAGCTGTTTAAATTCTTCGCCTGTCTATTCCCTATGCTAGGCACACAAAATGATGAATATCTTGTAAGTTTTCGCGCTATAACCACTGCCGATACAAGAGAAGGTGCATCGCTTGTGCTACCCGCACGTATACCATTTGATATGCTTGAAGAGTGTGCTAACAAAATAAAAACAGAATGCCCTCAAATAGCCAGAGTCAACTACGACTTGACCAGCATTAGAATAGAAATAGATTAATAAATTAGAGGAGTTATATGCACCTATCTAACCCGTCAGCCCCATTTCAGGGGATACCAAAAGAAGATGTATTCTTCGTCTCAAGCGACCAATATGTTCAGCTAGGTTACGGCTATTTAGTGCTATCAATGCAGCCTAGGCTCTACCCCGACAGACCAATGCAGATTTATTTTCATATAGAAGCACAGCTTTCCGCCCGCAGTATACTGCTTGGCGCGCTGCTCGGACGCACAGAACAGATAAGAGCCATGTACCCAAACCTAAAGGGACGCATATATACACAGCTCTCCGCCGATGACTGGGAGATGCTGAACTTCTACACCAGCAGCGGGTTTGCCTCGGATAACGCAGAAGAGGAACATATTTTTTCTATACTAGGCGACAGGGTTCCATCCCCCCCTATGGGCTGTCAGTTCGCCTCCGTACCATTGCAGGATATCAACCAGTGTAATGGTTTTTTGTCTAGATTAAATTCTCACAGGCTTTCGCCTATATCTATGGACTATCTTACGCTGCATATGCAGCAACCTTATTTTATGGCGCTGGGCTTTTACAGAAGCGGTCAACCGCTGGCTGAGATGATTATGTCAGGCTCAAGACCGGATGCTTCAGGGCTTATTATGCTGTATGTACAGCCGGAACACAGAAGGCGCAAGCTTGGAAGCACTCTCGTACACAGCGGCTGTGCGCTGCTCAAAGCCAAGGGCGTTTCACAATGCATTGCGCAGATACATTCAAATAATCCGGCTCAAGTAGGTTTGCTTAAATCCCTCGGCGCATCTAGGAGAAAAGTAGTATCCCTGCTGCCGGGGATAAATATAGGCTAGCTGTACTGCCTTCTCCTTGACTGTTCAAGCTCCTCCAGGGGCTTTTTTGCACCCCAGAGTATTGCAAAGCCGACAATAAATAACACCAACAGACACAGCGTACCTATTGAGGATCTGCCTGTTAGACCTGCTACAAAAGAATATAGCAGCGGTCCTATTACACTTGCGAATTTGCCGAAAATATCAAAAAATCCGAAGAACTCATTTGAGCGCTCCTTAGGTATCAGTTTACCGAAATACGAACGTGATGTAGCTTGTATACCTCCCTGCACAGTACCTACCAATATTGCCATAGACCAGAATAGCATAGTTGAAAAACGCTGCGCATCGCGGTATTTATTCATAGCATTCTCATTTTCACTTACAAATGCCATATTAGCGCTGTAAAGCTCTTCTTTCGCCTGTAAAGCAAGAGCTTTATCGCCTTCTGTAATGTTTTCCCAAGTGATATCAAGCTTTTGTATCCCTTCAGCATTTTCATCGCGAAGAAGAGAGCGGCTCTTTTGCATGTAGTTTTGCATCGCAGTTTCTGAAGCTGCGGTATTTTCAAAGTTAATACCTAATTCTGATATCGCCTTTTCGCTGTGGCTCTGGTACGCAGCATTATAACCATCCTGATGTGGTTCTAAAGTATAGCCCATGATAAAGCCTACAAAACATATAAACATGTATACCGCAACTGCCACCATAAGCGCCTTGCGTGTACTTATCTTTTGCGCCACCTTAGCAAACAGTATTGAGCAAGGCATGGCGACTATCTGGGTAATAAGCAGCGCCAGTATCATACCTACGGCGCCAAGTCCAAGCGCAGTACCGTATGCAGTGGATACGCTTATTATGGTTCCGACGCCATCTATATAAAAGAAATACGCCAGTATGAAGAGCATCATGCCTTTTTCAGTCATTATGTCTTTAAATGTAATTAGAACATTTGAAAACACCTGCTTTAACGTAGGTCTGGTATCAGTATCCTTATAGTGTATATGGTGAACATTTTTAATAAAGGGAATTGAGAAAACAAGCCACCATACAGATGTGATTATTATAGAAAATTTCTGTGCAATAGGGCTGCCGTAACCAAGCCACAACAGCATAGCTATAGACAGTACAAAGGGTATGGTAGAGCCGCCTATATAGCCCATAGCAAAGCCCCAAGCGGATACCTTATCCATGCGTTCATCGCTTGTGACGTCTGTCAAGAAAGAATCATAAAATAGATTAGCGCCTGAAAAACCTATTCGTGAAACAACATAAAATGCCAGCATTATTTTCCAGTCGTTTGTAAGCGCCAATAATAATGTAAACACCACTCCAAGCAGCATAAATGAGGTAAATAGTTTTTTCTTCATGCCCTTGTAATCGGCCGCCGCACCTAAAATTGGTGCAAGCACAGCTATAATAAAAGTTGCAATACTAGTGCCGTAACCCCACCACATATCCCCGGAAGTTCCGGCAATTGAAACAAAAATCGTAGGAAATATCGCTGCCATAATATTGGTAGCGTATACGCTATTCGCCCAATCGTATAATATCCAACTTTTTTCTGCCTTAGTAAAGCCCTTATCCTTATTCTTTTTTATATCGCTCATAAGCCACCTCCCAATAATGCTACACAAATTGTAGCAATTATACTAAAATATTACAACTATATTCTGTAAAATACACGTAAAAAATAATTTAAATTAATTTTGCTTACAACGATTTAACATTATTAACGAAGTTGCATATTTATTCATTTATATGTCTATGTATTGTGGCACTTAAAACTGTAACCACAAGTTATGGGAATAATACTTATCAACAGAAAAAAACATGCAAAAAATATTTATCCACAACCCTCTTGCAAATAAGCTGCTTTTATGCTAGTATTCGTGTGTAAGTTGGAGCCTGCCCATATTATCCACAGCGGCATGGTTTTTACACCGACGATATTACTGCGGTGTATTTTTTACCTTATTCTTGCTTTTTTAATGTATTTTTATTACTTGGGGGAACTATCTTGGATACAAAAAACGTCTGGGCAAATGCATGTACATTGCTCCGTAACGAGATGGCTGAAGTTACATACAAGACATGGATAGAATCTGCACTAAGGTCGCTGGATATAGTTGAGGATAAATTCTATTTAGAAGCGGTAACCGATTACTACCATCAGTTTGTTTCTTCTCGTTATGAACCTTTGATAACCGATGTAGTATCAAAGGTGGTAGGCAGAAACATAAGTGTTATTATACTTGCCCCCGAACAGGCGGAGGATTTTCGAAAAGGAAAATTAAACGAAAATAAAAATACAGCCTCAAATCTTAACCCTAAATATACTTTCAACACATTTGTAGTTGGCAGCGGCAACCGCTTTGCGCATGCAGCTTCCCTTGCAGTAGCCGATGCGCCTGCAGATGCATATAACCCTCTATTTCTGTACGGCGGTGTTGGTCTTGGCAAAACTCACCTTATGCATGCGATAGGGCATTATGTTACAAATGAAAAGCCGGGTACAAGATTAGTGTACTGCACGAGCGAGCAGTTCACCACCGAGCTTGTTTCAGCAATACAGTCAAACCGCAATGCACAGTTTAGAGATAAATATAGGGGAGTTGATGTACTCCTAATAGACGATATACAGTTTATAGCCGGCAGGGACTCTACTCAAGAGGAATTTTTCCATACTTTCAATGCTCTTCACAATGCAGGCAAGCAGATAGTAATCACCAGCGACAGACCGCCAAAGGAAATCGCCAAGCTTGAAGAGCGCCTCCGCAGCAGGTTTGAGTGGGGATTAATCGCCGATATACAGCCACCCGATATGGACACCAGAGTCGCCATACTGCGCCAAAAAGCAAAGGATACTAATATGTCTATAGGCGATGATGTGCTTGAAGCCATTGCACTTAGGGTAGATAACAACATTCGCGAGCTTGAAGGCACGCTAACTCGCCTTTCGGCATACGCAGCTCTTAACACAACCTTTGATATCACTATGGAGCTTGCCGAAGAAGCTCTAAAAGATATTTTTAAAGAAAGGGAAAGCTATGCTATAACTTGCGAGGATATACTTGAAGCTGTAGGCAGCTATTATTCCCTATCCGCAGAAGAACTATGCGGTTCTAGGCGAAGCCGCAGCATAGCCGTTCCAAGACAGGTAGCTATGTACCTGTGCAGAGAACTAACCGACGCATCGCTCCCCGGTATAGGGCAAGTGCTTGGCGGAAGGGACCATAGCACAGTCCTTCACGGATACAGGCGCATTGAAGAGATGATGGAAAACACTCCTACCCTGCGTGCAGCCGTTGATGATATAAGCAAAAAGCTTAGCAGAACTTGATTTTTTACTTATACTATGTTGCTTTTAGAACAGCGATTTTATTGTAGCGGTTTTTTCGGTTTGGCTAAGCTTCGTGAAGCAGGCTAGTGGACTCTATGGCGCCTTAACAAGGCAAAACCAAAGTGGAAAAGACGCACAAGAAAACGCTGGCTTAAAGGCAAATAGTATTACTTCTCCTTTAGTACATACCCTCCAAAAGCAAAAACACCGCAAGCCAAGGCGGTGTTTTAATTTGAAATAAGATTATTAATCTATAGAGTATGGCAACAGGGCTATTGCACGGGCGCGCTTTATAGCAGCTGCTAGCTGGCGCTGATGCTTCGCACATGCCCCTGACATGCGGCGGGGCGCTATCTTACCCCTTTCAGTCATATATCTCCTAAGACGATTTACATCTTTATAATCGATATATTCAATCTTGCCGGCACAAAAGTCGCATACTCTCCTGCGTGGACGCCTGCCCCTTGGGCGAGGTCTACGCTCTTGATGTGCTTCCGACATAGTCTCCTCCTTTTAATGTTAGGGCAATTTCCTTAGAACGGAAGATCCTCATCATCCACCTGTACAAAGCCGGTATTACCCTGTTGAGCAGGTATGTCGCTATACTGGCTGTCTCCCTGTTCACCCCTTGGGGTAAGAAATTCGACTTCATCGGCGTTTACTTCAAGGCTGTATCTTTGCTGACCATCGTTTCCGGTGTAGTTTTGCACATAGAAAGTACCAACCACACCAACCTTCCTGCCTTTTGCAAGGTAGCGGTTGCAGTTTTCTCCAAGCTGTCTCCATGCAGAAACTCTGAAGAAATCCGCCTCAGGTTGACCGGCTTCAGCCCCGCTGAAACGACGCCTGTTGACAGCCACAGTAAATGAGCAAACGCTTACGCCATTTGGTGTAGTGCGCAGTTCAGGATCCCGCGTCAGGTTGCCTATTATGAAAATCTTGTTCACGTGCTGCCTCCTAATTATTCTTCCTGTTCTTGTTCAGGTAATTCAGCTTCTTGAACTTTTGGCGAAGCTTCTCTTGCATATGATCTTTGCTGCTGAGTCCTAGGTTTAACACGGCTTGTTTTAACTTCTATACGGGTTGTAAGGTAACGCAAAATATCATCGGATATTTCGAGTATACGCTCAATCTCTTTTGGCACTTCAGGATTGGCGCTGTATTTTAACAACACGTAATAGCCATCGGGTTTATCGTTAATCTCGTAGGCTAAGCGGCGTTTCCCCCACTCTTCTACAGCTTCTATCTCACCGCCATTTTGAGCGATAGTTTCGCTTACGCGTGTAATGAGCGCCTTGCGAGCTTCTTCATCAAGCGCGGTATCGATAATGTAGATTAGTTCATACCTCATTCTTTCACCTCCTCACGGACATTAGGCGCCGCACAAACGGCGCAAGGATGTGCCACTAAAAGATATTACACTATTTAAACTATAATTGCAAGTTCTTGAATGTGTTTTTTGTATATTATTTTTCAATGTGAATATATACTGTTTTTAAAAAGCTCCCCCTTGCCAAGAGAGAAGAAAGCTCATGCTATTTTAAGCTTTAATGCACTTTGTAATCTCGGGACAAGCAGCGAAGCGGATATGATTTTTATTATATCCCCGGGAATAAATGGTATGACGCAATAACCTAGGCTTTGAATAATACCTATATTTGTAACCTTAACAAACCATAGTGTGCCGAATGTATAGCAGGCGATTAAACCAAGCAGCATGGCTGCCATTCTTTTTAAAAAGCTGTTTGTTCTATAGCGTAAAATACCTATTAGAAATGTACAGAAAAAGTATCCAATAAGATATCCCCCTGTTTTGCCCAGCAAACTTGAAGGACCCGCTCTAAAACCTGCAAACACAGGCACTCCTATAAAGCCTAAAAGCAGGTATATGAGTACTGCAAACATACTCTGTTTTAAGGGCAGCATCATTGCGCATATAAAGACAGCAAAAAGTGCTAAGTTAATGGGCACACCCATTGGCAGCGGTATGGCAATCTGCGAAAATACCGCTATAAGCGCAACAAACAATGCTATTTGCGTTATACGTTTAGTATTATCCAACCCTGTCTCCTTTAAACATATTGACAGTATTTATAGTTTTATCCCGCCGTTTTATAAAGTATATCAAGTAAAAATGCTTGTAATCAATCATTCCTATTTGTTAGTTCAACTATAAGACAAATTATCAAGTAGGACTAAATATAGAAAAGATTAACGAATACCAAATGGCTATTATAATACAAACCCGTTGCATATAAGCTAATCAACTGACAAAAAAGCTCAATTACTATGTTTTTTACTGTACATATAATTTGCAGTATGTATTAATCATTCGCCTGCCTTATAATTATATCAAGTATAACATCATCGGTAGTCTTCATACCGTTTCTTGCCATCTCTCCTATATTGCGAACGGTGGTATCTACATTTTTACCCACTATGCCATCTAGCGGCCGGAACACTCTGCCCTCTTTTGCCATTTCATAGGCGGCAAACGCAGTATTAACAGCGGAAATTATTTTAAGAGCGCAGGAATCCTTGGCACCATCGCATACCATTCCGCCGGTTGAAACAAGGGAATTTGTTAGAGTACCCGCTATTATTTCAAGGCTTTCCCCCAGCATATATGCTATTGCGCTCACTGCCGAAGATGCAGCGTTCACAACGCCGCAAAACGCAGAAAGCTTGCCTATAAACTGCTTTTGATAAAGCGCAGTCAGGTCTGAAAAAGCCAATGCGCGAAGCATTTTTTCTTCATCTATACCCAGCTTTTTAGCTACATAAATTATAGCTACCGAACAAGTTATACCTTGGTTGCCGCTGCCGCAGCATATCATAGCGGGAAGTTCGCAACCACCCATTCTGGCATCGCTTGCGGCGGCATTGTATGCAGCTGCCTGCAGAAAAATATTTTCACCTGCGCTTTTAAGCATAGTCCTGCCCACCTGTTGCCCCCAAGGGTTATTTATACCTTCCTTTGCTATTGCAGTATTCATCTCAACCTGCCTCTTTAGCCTATCGTATAATTCCCTGTTTTCGCTAAAGTCCACCGTGTCGGCAAATTCTTTTATGCTTTCAAGGCTGAGAAAATCCAGTGTGTTTTGACTGTCAGACTCTTCTTTAGCTGTAGCTTGTTTAATAATCTCTCCATCTAAAGATAAGCAGCTTATATTGTCATGCGCTTTTTCTATTGTGGCTTCTGCAACATGGTTTTCAGTTTCAACGCGCACTTTAACATATACGCCGCTTTCCTCCTGCGCATATTGAAGGCTTACCTTTCCATCTTCGATAAGCCTAACAGCGGAGGACAACACCTCATCATTTACCGCCGAAAGTACTTCTAGCTTTTTCTCGGGACTTTTAGTCAGCACACCTAATGTTGCCGCTACAAGAATACCTTTTCTGCCTCCCGATGCGGGCACAAATACCGAGTTTGCATTTTTAATCATAGACCCGCTAGCGCATATGAGTATTTTTCGGGGTGTTTCTTTTGCCAATTGCCCCGCAGCTGCACCCGCCAATGCGATGGCAATTGGCTCAGTACAACCCATCGCCGGCATAAGTTCAGCCAGCAGCAGCTCTTTAAAAGCCTTCATTTTTACCTCCTATTTAACATTTGCATACTATGCAATTGTTTAATTTACAACTATGGTACACTCCATTTCCGCTTTAGTCAACGGGAATAAACGGGGTCAGTTATTGCATGGATTTTAGACCCCGCCTCTTAAACATCATGGTTATTGTTTCCAATTATTATATTTCACCAACAGTTTTACCCCTAATACAAACACAAAACCTCCAAGCAGTATAAAGGCTATCCATATTACATTCCAATAATACGAGTTTGTGTCAAACATAAACAGTAATAGTCTATGCCAAAATTCCATTCCTATGGCAATGGCAAACAAATCAAAAAGCAAATAGCAGCCACCGCATATATAAACCCATCTCCACCAATAGTTATGCTTACGCTCACGGAAAAAAGTTGCAATTCCGATTATACACAATACAGCAAGCAATCCCATTATTAAGTAATAAGGTAATCCTTTGTTTTCCATAAGCCCTAACCAAAAAGAAGCATAGGATTCCCTGTTAATAAGCGCCCATATCCTATGTAAATGGAACAAACCGAAAAATATAAAGAACCAAGGCTCCCAAGCGTATATCTTTTTCACAATACAATCTCCATATGTAGCAATAGTATACTAATTCCACTTTGAAATCAAACTAAATCAAAGCTATTTAATTGCTTATTTGTGCAAAACCGAAAAACCAATATAAAAAAGCGCCTAATATTGTAGTATGTACTTAATATATAAACAACTTTACAAACACTAGGGACACTTCCACCTAATTGAACTATTCGGAAGTGTCCCTGCGTCATATTGCTAAGTTAGTCCATTATTCAATTTTTCTTGATTTGGAAACGTACAAATTAAGTTTTAGGAACAAACAACGGGTATGTCTTTTTATCAAAGCATTCATTTTCTTTGATTATCATATCTTCCCCGAAACTGTCCTCTCCTAAGCTGCAACAGCTTCCGGCTGCATTAGCGCATTTTGGATATCGCTCACACTTAAAGCTATAGCATTTTCTCTTTTGTTTCACTTTAGTATTTCTTCGGATAAAATCCGCTCGGGTTGTAGTTTAAGTTTATCATGATATTCTTCTTTTGCGTATAGTGGTCAAGAATCATCTTATGCGTTTCTCTGCCAATACCGGATTCTTTATATCCGCCAAACGGGCTGTGCTCAGGAATTTGGTTATAGGTATTTACCCACATACGTCCTGTTTCGATATTGCGCGCCACACGAATTGCCCTAGCGATATCCTTTGTCCAAACCGCGCCGCCAAGCCCATAGACAGAATCATTTGCCATTTTTACTACTTCGTCTTCATCGTGGAACTTAATTACGCAGGCAACGGGTCCAAAGATTTCTTCTTGTGCAACTCGCATATCATTTGTAACGTTCGTAAGCAGAGTAGGCTTCATGAAGCTTCCTTTTGCAAGTTCGCCTTCGTCTATCTTAACGCCGCCGCAAGCAACGGTTGCTCCCTCTGCCTTGCCGATTTCAACATAGTCTAGTATTTTCTTAAGCTGTCCGCTATTTATTTGTGAACCCATTTGCGTTTCAGGATTAAGCGGATCTCCAACCTTTACGGCATTAAATGCCTTTGTTAGGACGTCTACAAACTTATCGTAGAATGTATCCTGAACAAATATCCTGCTGCCTGCACAGCAAACCTGCCCCTGGTTAAACAATATGCCAAGTTGTGCTCCGTCAATGGCTTGGTCAAAATCGCAGTCATCAAAGAATATGTTAGCGCTCTTGCCGCCAAGTTCAAGGGTAGAGGGTATTATTCTTTCTGCTGCCGCCAGCCCTACGGTTCTGCCAACCTCGGTTGAACCGGTGAAGGCAAGTTTTCTAAAGCCCTTGTGTTCCAGCATATATTGTCCGGCTTTTGAACCGGAACCGGTTACTATGTTAAGAACTCCGGGCGGTAAAATACCGTCTATAAGCCTAGCCAGTTCAAGTACTGAAAGTGAAGTTGCGCTAGAAGGCTTGAAAACGGTACAATCTCCGGCAGCTATTACCGGTGCAAGTTTCCAAGCTGCCATCAGGAACGGGAAGTTCCAAGGTACAATCTGCCCGACAACACCTATGGGCTCTTTTAGAATCAATGAAAGGAAGGTTTCATTTAATACGGAAGCCTGTCCTTCCTCAGCCACAATGCAGCCGGCAAAATACCTGAAATGATCCACACTCATAGGAATGTCAATCGCAAGGGTTTCGCGGATAGGTTTTCCGTTATCCCTTGTTTCTACTTCAGCAAGCCATTCTTTGTTTTTTTCAATGACATCTGCTATTTTATGCAAAATAGCGGCTCTCTCAGCAGGAGTTGTTTTTTTCCAAGTTTCAAAAGCTTTCCATGCGGCATTTACCGCGTCGTCTACATCCTGTCTTGTGGCCTGTGCACAAAGCGCCAGATGCGTACCATCGATTGGGCTTTTGGCTTCGAATGTTGCGCCGTCAGATGCGTTACGCCATTTTCCGTCAATATACAGCCCGTACTTTTCCAATAACTTGTTGCTCATTATTTTTCCTCCTTTCATAATAATGAGTATTGACTTTTTACACACTTACCGTACCACAAACCCTTGTGTTTGTCAACCGAAAAACGGACAAATTATCAATTGAAATGCAAAATGCTTGTCCAAATATTACATTTTTTCCTGTAATTCGTCTTCTCTAATCATTCTTTTATATAAGTTATGAACTATCACAAAGAAAGAATGGTTACACAAAACTATTAACATTACCAATTTGAATTTCCATTTGCAAAGACATAGCTTTTATTTAAAGGGCTTTATATTTAAAACCCTCATATATAAACATTTCAAAACACAAAAAAAGAACGCCTAGGAATATATCTACTTCGGCGTTCAGCGCTTTGGAGGCGCCATCCGGATTCGAACCGGAGAATAAAGGTTTTGCAGACCTTCGCCTTACCACTTGGCTATGACGCCAATCTGGAGCGGTAGACGGGGCTCGAACTCGCGACCTCCACCTTGGCAAGGTGGCGCTCTACCAACTGAGCTACTACCGCATGTGGTGCCTTGGGGCGGAATTGAACCACCGACAACCTGATTTTCAGTCAGGTGCTCTACCAACTGAGCTACCAAGGCATATGGCGACCCGGAAGGGGCTCGAACCCTCGACCTCCAGCGTGACAGGCTGGCATTCTAAACCGACTGAACTACCGGGCCATGGTGGGAGCAACAGGACTTGAACCTGTGACCCCCTGCTTGTAAGGCAGGTGCTCTCCCAGCTGAGCTATGCTCCCAAATTACTACGCTACTTAAGCGACGCTAGGATATAATACACTGTTTCAAATTATTTGTCAATATCAAAAATGGGATAAATACATTTTGGGCGAATTGAGTAAATTCCCAAAGTAAGCTCAACAATATTATTTAGCAGTGGCGTTTAGTGCAATAAAAAAAGCAATGAAAACAGTAAAAATCGCCACAAGGCGCCTTGTCAAATGGCTGCTTGATGACGAAAACGCGCTAAATGCGGCGCTAAATTACGCAATTCAATAATACCGCCCATAAGGCAGAGGAACCGGGTGCTTGCAAAGCGCAGCCTTACCTTTTCCTGCTTCTTTCCGCCAGCTCTTTAAGCACGGCTTCGTCTTCCCCGTACCTTATGCGGCGGGCGGCAACTACCCGGCGCTCATCGTCGCGGCTTACGCAGGTTACAAGCGCCAGCAGTTGATCCTCCGGGCGAACATCAATATTGCAGGTGTTAACGGAAGAGGATATAAGCGCGTTTATTGCCTTTTGCCGCTCTCTAATATCGTCCGACCCAAGGGCATAGAAGTCCACATAATGCCAGCGGCTTGGTTCTGTGCTTACTATGCCGGCAGCAAATACCACGTACCGCCCTTCCTCGTACAGGCTGTCAAAGCTTATAAATGGGCTATTCTGGTAGAAGCTTATGTTTTCATAGTTCCGCAGGCAGCCAAACATTGCGCCGCTTTTCATGTTATGGCCGTATATAAGCAGCGTATGGGGTCTGGTGTTCAGTGAAATGGAAGCATCCAGAAACAGCGCGCCATTCACGTTTTTATCGCCTCTGGCGTCATGTGTCATGTAATATTCGTTATCCCGCCGCAGTACTGCCTCATCCAGCATTTTTCCAATGTTTAGCCAGCCGATTATGTCCCTGTTTTCTCTTCTAAGCGCCTTAAATCTGCTGCTTACGCGAAGCTTTGGATTGCCCGGGTAAGCAATAGCCCCAAGCCTTGAGGCGGGCGCTAATGCAGGGGCGGAGCTTGCCTGCGCTACTTTAGTGTTCTGAGCTGCGGTAATTAACGGCGCAGCAGACACAGGCAAAGCTGCAGGGGCGGCAGTTTCTACTTGCGCAACAGGCGTATTTACGTGATATACCTGCCGCAGTTCTTTCGCTGTGCGGCGGGATACAATCAGGTCACGCCCATAGCTTATAAGCTTGCTCAAACCGAAAATAACCAGCGCGGCAGAAACCACAAGCAAAGCCAGCCTCTCCCAGCGAAAGCGGTTATAACGCACACGGCGCGGTCTGCGCCCGTTCCATCGTCCGCCTTGCACTATATTGCCCTTTCTAACGCGCAGGCTCTGTCCGTTTTGCCAGACAGAGCTTATTGTATCGCTTGCACATTATTTTCTTGTCTTCCTGCGCCTTTCTGCCATAAGCGCTATGCCTATGCCCGTAATGCCAAGCAGCACCAAGCCCGCCCATAGCGCAAGGTCGGCTTTATCCCCTGTCTGGGGGATTTTGTGGTTTATTATTGTACCGCCGTTGCAGCAGCGGTCTGTAATTCCGGCGTACACGCCCACGTTTTTATAGCGCGTCGAGTAACCTGCAACAGGTTTCTCCACCACATAGCGGGAAACCGGCTTATCAAACCAAGCTTCATACTTCCATTCGGTTTGGCTGACTACCTTCTTGTTAAACAGCTTGTGGGCGACTTGGTCCATTTCGTCATACAGAGTCCAGTCTATGCTCTTTTCTGTACCGCCCTGCCACAGCTTGGTAAAGGTAAAGCTATCTTTGGGTACCGTTACATCTTCAAAGCTGCCCGCTTTTGCCTTTATGGTAAATGAAGCTTTGGCTTCCCCGTCTTCAAATATAATGCTCAGAGTATGCAAGCCGGCAGACAGTGTATCCAGCCAAGCGGATTTAAGCCGTATAATAAGGCTGCCCTCTTGCGCGGTATAGTAGCTTTTAGAAACAGGC
>DUQK01000035.1 GCA_012837835.1 Christensenellaceae bacterium
ATGAGCAGATCTAAACGCTCCAAGCCAGCAGTTGACCCCATAAAATAGCCGTGATCAAATGCGAACATTACAGTATTGCCGCTCTCAGGGTTGAATATATTCGAGAGATGTTTTTTCATACCCCAGTCCAGATCATTTGCGCCCTTTACATGAAAACTTCCCTGATTCGCAAATGGAATATCCACTGCATAATCTTTTGCTACTTTTTGACCGTCTAAATCTGCCATTTTTTCCTCCTTTAATAGTTTAAAATTGGGCAGAGAAAACCCTCCGCCCATTGATAGTTGAAATTAGAAATCGTAGTTGTCCATGTTGTCAATAGTAAATACTGTACGCTCAGGAAGGAGCACTACTCCGCTGTCATCAGCAGTGTAAGCATTGGCATCAAGTACGGTATTGGGATGTACTTCAACCTCGCCTATGCCAGGAACATCAATAACGTCGCCAACTTTAACTTCGTTGCCGCTGGCTAGATAATATGCCATGTAGCAGCCTAGTGCGCCCTGAATTTGGCAATCCCACAGACCCCAGCGCTCAAGAACGCCTGCACGGCAATAATCCTTCATTGAGTTTGGAGCTGCAAATCCGGTGATGGAGATATCTTCCTTGGTTTTGCCAAGGTTTTGTGCTGCCTGTGCCTGACCGGGAAGAGCAGTAGAGTCGTTGCAGATTACGCCGTCTAGGTCGGGATGGGCTGAGAGTACTGCTTCACCAACAGTTATTGCTTTTTCAGCATCTTGTTCGGAGTAATAATTGTCAGGTGCAACATTTACCCAGTTGGGATAGTTCTCTGCTATGTATGCTTCACCTGCTACATGCCAAGAGTTTTGGTCAGCAACGGTTGCCTGTGAATAGTGCCAGCAATATTTGATTTCATCTTCCTTGACGTTTTTGCCGCGGTTTGTGAGTGATTCTGCAAGCATATCAACCAGCATTTTGCCTAGTTGCTCAGGTGTTCCCTGTGAAACCATTATAGAGCGGGCATCGCCAGAAACGTCTGAGTCCCAAGTAGTAACTACCAGACCAGCTGCCATCGCTTCACGCATTACATCATCCAAGCCTGTTGCGTCAACAGAAGATACGCATAGTGCGTCCATTCCTTGGTTAATCGCATTATTGATAACCGTTACCTGATTTGCAACCGATGCTTCGGGGCTGCCATCGTACTTTACGGTAAAGCCCCAATCTTTGGCGAATTCTTGTGCGCCTACGTTGGCTGATTCAAAGAAAGCATTGCCTGTAAGCTTAGGTACGAATACGACTGTGATATCCTGAGCTAAGGATGGTGCTGCAAGAGTCATAAGCATGACTAATGCGAGTAGAGTTGTTAGAAATTTTTTCATATTATCCTCCTGTTTTTTTATATTTACGCATTTACAAATGCGCAGGGAGCATTTTAAGCGGTTAGGTTTTTTGATAACTTCTTTTAAACCTGTGTTTAATAAAGGAAACTAATCTATCGTTCGAACTTACCGATCTGATAGCAACTGAAACTATAAGCAGTGCACCAACGGGGATGTCTAGGTATTGTGTGTTTACTCCCGACATTGATAGCCCAAAGCGCAGTATGCCTATTACCAAAGATGCTAGTGCGGTGCCAAGTATTGTGCCTTTGCCGCCAAGATTGCTGGTTCCGCCAAGCACTACTGCTGTAATTATAGGCATTGTTAATTCTTTGCCTAAATCTGTTTTAGCGGTGCCTAAATAACTTGTTAGTATTATTCCCGCAAGAGCGGCGCTCATCCCGGAAAGCATATATGTACTCATAACGACCTTTCTCGTGTGTATACCGCAGTATTCTGCGGCTTTTCTATTTACCCCGCACAGGAATATTTTTCTGCCATATTTAGTGCGGTGTAATAGAAAGTACGCGAGAAATGAGAGCGCAACAAACATCAAAAACTGGAAAGGTATAATTCCGTTTATTCTGCCTTTGGTGATTGCAAGGAATGCCTGAGGGAAACCGCTTATTCCTTTATAAGCCTCCACCTCAGATAAGTTGGAAACCACCATTGCAAGACCGGAGTACAGGAATGAGCCGCCTAGAGTAACTACCATGGGCTGAACATCGGTGAAGGCGATTAAGAACCCGCTAAAGGCTCCGCTTAATGCGCCTATGAGTAAACCAAGGATACATGCTACCCAAATATTTACGCCAAAATCGTTCCATAGAACCCCGATAGATATGGAAGTCAGCCCAACTATAGAACCGGCTTGTATATCCATACCACCTGTTATAAGCACAAAGGTTACAAATAGTGAGATTATACATATAGAAACAAAATCATTAATACTGCCAAATAGTACCCTTGGTTTTAAAAATCTCGGGTTAAGCCTGCCAAATACGATGATTTCAAGTAAGAGGATAAGGGCTAAGGCAAATTCCCAACGAAATATTAGTTTCTTAATATTTCTTTTCATTTTATACCTCCAAGGTTTACATTGCCAGTTCTTGCGCGTAGACGTTCATGGCGTGCTGTAACGGCATTGCGCCTTTGCATTACAGCATCAAAGACAACAATGATTATTAGAAGACAACCTGTAATTGTATTATCATAATCGGAGGACAGACCAATGAACACCAACACTCGGCTTATTGATGCCATAATTAATGAGCCAATTGAAGCGCCTATTACGGTGCCAACTCCGCCTGCCATGCTCACCCCGCCAAGAACGCAAGCTGCGATAACCTTCATTTCATAGCCGTTACCTGAGATAGGTGTTACAAACCCAACACGGCTGGCATATAAAACACCGCCAATTGCACTAAACACTCCGCAGATTACATATGCAGAAAGTCTAGTTGCATTAACAGGAATGCCTAGCAGTGTTGCGCCGCCTTCGTTGTCGCCTACTGCTGCAAAATATTTGCCGCGCTGTGTTCGATTTAAAAATAAATGAACAATAATTGCGATTACAATCACGGAAAAATAAATGAGTGTTATGCCGGTTCCCGGTAATTTGCTTTGTGAAATTGTCTTAAAATCGAAAGGGAGGTTTTCTACCCATTTACCGTCGGTATATACATAAATAAGACCTCTTACTATACTGTTTACACCCAAGGTCATTATTATTGAGGGAACCTTTAATATAGATACACCAATACCATTAATCAACCCGATAAGCGCACCCACCAGTATAGCAGCGCTAAAAGCCAGCCATGTAGGCGAACCATCACGTACCATAGTTGCACTAATTGACGCAGCCATACCAAGTGTAGCGCCGACAGACACGTCGATTTCGCCGGTTATAATTACCAAAGCAATGCCTATGGCAACAATTGTATAAACAACGCTTGAGTTTAATGATAGTGTAAGATTGCTAACGCTTAGAAAGTTGGAGTTAATTATACCTACTACAGCAAACATGAGAACAAGAAAAATAATAGATGTAAGCTCACGTGCGTGTAGAAGTTTATTAAGGGTACGCTTGAGTTTGCTTTGTTTTCCGTTGTTTGCAACATTCATCAGACCTTACCTCCTACAATACCAAAGGCGGCAGCCATAAGAGAATCGTGGTTCACGTCCTCGCGGTTGAACTCTGCAACAATCTGACCGGAATACATGGTGAGAACCCTGTCACTCAGCTCTACAATTTCTTCCATATCAGAGGAAATAATTAGAATTGCCATACCATCCTGCCTTAGTTTGTTTATTATTGCATAGACATCAGCTCTGGCAGCTGCATCTATACCGCGGGTGGGTTCATCTAGTATTAGTAATTTTGGTTTTGTGGTGATTGATCTTCCGATTACTACTTTCTGTTGGTTACCACCGGACAATGAGCCCATTTCCTGTTCGCAGCCGGTAACTCTGGTACGGAATGTATCAATAAAGTAATTTGTGATTTCCTTTTCGCGTTTTTTGTTGAGCGCTATATGTCCTAAAGAATCAACAGAGGAGGCAGTAGTGTTTTCCGCGACAGAACTTATCCTGAACATTCCGTTTAGGAATCTGTCCTCCGGAACATAGCTTAAACCTTTTGACATAACTTCGTGTGTACTAAGACCTGTTATATCTTCACCATCAAGAATTACCTTGCCATTTATGATGTCATCTTTACCGAATATACTGGTTACAAGTTCAGTTCTGCCGGCGCCGACTATTCCGGCAATACCTAAAATTTCTCCGAGATACACTTTGAAGCTGATATTTGAAAACCCGTAGCCGGTAAGCTGATTAACTTCAAAGATGGGTTTACATTCACGGTTAATATCTATGGAACATATTTTATTTTCCTGGTATTCAATATTTGTCGGAAGCAGTCCGCGCACCAAGATTTCATGGTTTACTTCTTCTACCGGTGCGTTTAAGGTTATTAGTCCGTCAGACATAATAACTACTCTGTCAGCTATCTGAAAAACTTCATTTAATCTATGGGTGATATATATTATACTTAAGCCTTGCTGTCTTAATAGATTAATCATCGTAAATAACGCTTCAACCTCGTTAAAGGTTAAGGAGCTGGTGGGTTCATCAAATATCAGCAGTTTGGATTTACGCATAAGCCCACGCAAGATTTCCACCAACTGTTGCTCCGCTATGGATAATGTAAGAGCTTTACGCTTTAAGTCAAGCTCCCACCCGAGAGTTTGAATTGTATCTTTTAATCTATTTCTTAATTCGGCTTTATTTTCATTAAAGCCTATGATAATGTTTTCTTCAACTGACATGTTGGGGAACAGCATGGGCTCTTGCGGTACAAGATAAATGCCATTAGCAAGTGCTATTGAGGGTTTGTTAATCTTGGTTTCAACGCCGTCTACAAACAATCTTCCGGAATCAGCTTGGTAAATGCCCATTAATATTTTCATCAGAGTACTTTTACCTGCTCCATTACCACCAACCAGTGCCAATACCTCGCCCGGGTAAAGGTCGATATCAATTCCTTTTAGCACTTCATTTGAGCCAAAGGACTTATGTATGCTTCTTGCAGAAACTGTAGGCTTTTCCGAATGAGCCGGATTAGAAATTACCATCGTTCTCCCCCAAAATAATCATCATAGGATAGTATCGAATAAGTTGTTAAGAGTATAACCTGAGTTCGAACATTTGTCAATAGGGGAAAACATTTTATTTTGCAAAATTGATGACATAAGTTAGGGGGATGTTATAAAGTTGTAATTTATTCCCTAAATATGCTTTTAATTTAGGGTAATTTGTTATTGACACAATTTTCTGTTGATGATAGAATAGAACTAGTTTCAACAATTGTTTTATTTTGCAACATTTGTTGCTTGGAGGATTTATGTTAGAGGCTGTCGAATTAGAACGCATAATGATGGAGAAAGTGGTATGGTATTATTATTTTGAAGACCTTACACAAAACGAAATTGCAAATCTCCTAAACGTTAATCGTACGCGCGTCATAAAACTGTTAAATAAGGCGCGTAAGACGGGTATAGTGCGTTTTGTTTTAAGGCGTGACAGCGAATTGCGTGTCAACTTACATAAACAGCTATTGCAAGCTTTCAATTTAAAGGATGCTTTTATTATACCTGAGGTTCCTGATGAAAATGATTTAAACACGAGTATAGCGCAGGCAGCTGCTATCTATATAAATGATATGTTTCAAAACATGGATATGATTAATATAGGTTATGGCGATACACCAAGCAAGGTACTCAATCACCTAGCTACTATGGCGCAGAAACCTATTTCATGTGTATCTTTAACTGGTGGTGTAAATTATTATCTGCCTGATACTAAAAGCGGTATATTCAATGCGAAGCTTCACTTATTGCCTCTTCCGCTTTTGTGTGCCTCTAAAGAAATGGCTCAGGCGATGCATAACGAGTCTGAATTTATTAATATTTCACGAATGATTAGTCTGTCTTCGGTTAGCGTAGTCGGTATAGGCGCTATGAGCAGTTCTGCAACCATAATAAAATCCGGAATATTAGGCTTAAATGATTTTAACTATTTAAGGATGAAAGGTGCGGTAGGCGATATTCTCTGTCATTTTATTGACGAGGAAGGCAAGCTTGTAGAAAATACTATTGAAGAAAGATTGATTGCAACTACACTTGATACTCTTAAAAATTTAAATAATGTAATAGCTGTTGCTGGCGGCAAAAACAAGGTACAAGCTATTTATTCTGCCCTATACGGTGGGTATTTTGATATTCTGATAACGGACGAAATAACCGCAAAGGGTTTGATAGAAATGGTTAATAATAAAGAAGAGGAGGCAATGCAATGAAGAAATATCTGTTAGCTTTGGATGCGGGTACGGGCAGCATACGTGCAGTTCTGTTTGATTTTAATGGAAATCAAATAGCGTGTGTTCAGCATGAATGGGATCATCCGCAAGACCCGCGTTACCCCGGCAGTATGGATTTTGATTGGGTGAAAAACTGGGCTCTTACTTGTGAGTGTACTTTGGGGCTTGTTGAGGAATGTGGTATTTCCCCTGAAGAAATTGCGGCTGTCAGTACTACATGTATGCGTGAGGGGATTGTGCTTTATAATTCCGAAGGTAAGGAAATATGGGCTTGTGCAAATGTGGACGCTAGGAGTAATGATGAGGTAGGCGAGCTAATAAACATTAATCCTGATATGGAAAGAGAAATATACAAGATTTCAGGGGAAACTTATGCACTTGGTGCCTTGCCGCGTCTTCTCTGGGTGAAGAACAAAGAGCCGGAAATCTATCGTGAAACAGCACATGTTTCAATGATAAACGACTGGCTTATTTACAAGCTTACAGATGTTATGGCGACTGAACCTAGCAACGGCTCAACAACGGGGATATTCAACCTTAAAACACGCGATTGGGATCCCTCAATTGCACTGCGCTGCGGCATTAAGGATGACATTTTTACTAACACGGTTGAATGCGGTACATTAATTGCGCATATATCTGAAAAAGCAGCAAACGAAACGGGTTTAGCTGCAGGTACGCCGGTTGTGGTGGGCGGTGGAGATGCTCAGCTGGGTTCTATAGGAGTTGGGGTTGTGGATAACAACCAGGCTGCTATATTCGGAGGTAGCTTTTGGCAATATGAATATAATACCTCTGAGGGAAAAACTGATGATAAGTGCCGTGTTAGGGTGAACTGCCATGCCGTTCCCGGCATGTGGCAATATGAAGCGTTAGCATTCAAGCCCGGCATGGTAATGCGTTGGTTCAGAGATGCTTTTTGTCAGCATGAAAAAGAAATTGCTAAAGAAAAGGGTGTTGATGCTTATGACATTATGAATGAAAAAGCGTCTAAAATACCTGCGGGTTCCTATGGAATGTTGTGTACATTTAGCGATGTGATGAATTTCATAAACTGGCGTCATGCATCACCTGCTTTTATGAATTTTGATTTTGAGCCTGACAAGTTCAATAAGTACACGTTCTATAGAGCTATAATGGAAAACACGGCGTTAGTAGCATATGGTCATGTACAGCTAGTAAAGGAAGCGATAGGTAAGCAGCCTGAAACAGTTGTATTTGCAGGTGGAGCATCAAAAAGCGATTTATGGTGCCAAATTCTGGCAGACGTACTAGGCGTGCCTGTTAAAGTACCTGTGGTTAAAGAAGCAACAGCACTTGGCTGCAGCATCCTAGCTGGTTATGGTGTGGGCATATACCCGAGCATTTCACAGGCGAGTAAAGAGCTTGTAAAATGGGAGAATACTTTCACACCAAATATTGATAACCATAGAGTGTATATGGATTTATATTCAAAGTGGCGGGATGTATACGCACAACAATTAAAAATTAGTGATCAAGGGCTGCTAAACCATATGTGGAAAGCCCCCGGTCTTAGTTAGTATTAAAATTAATTTTAGGAGGATACTATGTTTACATTACATGAGAACGAGCGCGAATACAGGTTTGGAGACAGTGGACCCAAATACCTTATGAAAGGACCACGTTCAAATTTTGCTATAGTTCGCTTTAATCCTGGTGAAGACTTTGCTGCGCATTATCACGAGATTATGGAAGAAAATTTCTACATAATAGAGGGCGAAGTTGACATAGTGGTCGATGGTGTTAAGCACCATATGAAGCAAGGACAATTTATCCATATAGAACCCAATGAGGTTCATTATGTAATTAATAATTATGATAAGCCGGTAAAGATGATTTCAACTTTAGCTCCTTTCCAAGAAAGCGATAAAATTGAGGTTGCAAACGAGTAAGTAATTATTAATATTTCAAATTATTTTATAGCCCTATTTTAGGGCTTTTTGTGGTGTAATTAATTATAAATTTCGCACATCTTTAAGCGCATCAGTCCAAGAACTTGAAGACATATCAGATGGCGCAATATAGCTATGCATAGGGGATAGGCTGAACTTAAACACTTTTGGGCTGTCGGGAATACAGTTGCGCTTAAATTGGGATGCGAAAAACCTTTTGTAAAAGGCATTTAGCATTGTGGAAACATATGCTTCATCATACTCATCGCCAAAAGCAGTGTTTGCCAAGCTTAATATATCAAGCGGTTCTTTTTCATCTAAATGATGGTATAAGAAAAAATCATTTAATATATACGGTCCCAATATTTCTTCTGTATATTGCTGTTCGGGCATAAGTTCAGGGCTTATGGGAGTGTTTAGTATATTTTTAAGTACATTTTTTAATTCAGTGTCTGAAGCTTCTGCTTTATATTCAATTGCAAGTCTTATAAGTGTTTTAGGTATGCCTGCGTTAACTCCGTACATGCTCATATGGTCTCCGCCGAATGTGGTAAAGCCAAGCGCTATTTCGCTCATGTCGCTGGGACCTACCATTAGCCCGCCAACTTTATTAGATATATCAAGCAATATTTGAGTGCGCTCCCTAGCTTGAGCATTTTCAAACACTACATCCTTTATATTGTGCTTGATTGTACTAAGGTGATTATTTATATCCTCTACTATGGACAGCTCGTTTAGGTTTATATCAAGCGCTGCGCATAGTTTTCTTGCGTTTTCTTGTGTTCTTTTGCTTGTGCCTTCGCCTATTAACATATATACATGAGCGTGGGTATTAGGCAAATTTAGTATTTTAAGCGTTCTTACTATAATCAAAAGCGCCATGCTGCTGTCAAGCCCGCCGGATAATCCTAGCACCAAGTTTTTTATTCCGGTGTTTCGCATACGCGTTGCAAGTCCTTGTGCAGGTATTTCAATACAATCAAAAAGTTGCTGATGTCTATCACCAGTTAAAAAGGGAACTTTTGGGTTTGAGTAATACTCATACTCTTTGATGGATATAGGCTTGCTGTTGCTATTTACATAACAGTATGCATCATCAGCAAAAGGCTTTGAGCAGCCTAGCAGATTGCCGTTTTTTGCAACAGCGCAAATGCCCGCATGTACAGTATATGTGCTGCTTTCCGCTTTGCCTGCCTGCGCAAGTGCAATAATTTTATCTTTTGACAAATTGACTATATCGTTTTGTATATTAGCATAATCACCTGCAATGTAAGCTTTGTTTGAAGGCAGAAGTATAATATCCGCCTTATCATAACTATTCCCAACTGAAAATGTTCTTCCGTTGGGTAATTTATGAATTTCTTTGCTTACTGTTATGCCTTGCCATAGGGTTTCTTTAGAAAAATCATAAAAGGGATAAGCGCTATTTTCAAGCGGAACCAAGTCTAATATTTTACCTTCATGCATTACAGCCGCAACATCAAGAAGGCTATCGCAATCAAGCATTATAGGCATACCTACTATTACGTATTGATTTTTTACCTGCTTTGCAATAATATGCGCAGCCTTTTCACAGGCGTTAATAAGCGCAGGCTGTCTGTACATATGCCCGCAGGAAGCGGAAGATATGCAAAGCCTAGGGAATACTATTATATCAGCTTCGTTAAAGCGCATTATGCCGTTTATTATCTGCTTAGTGTTATATTCAACAGCAGCAGGCTTGCCTTTAGGCGAAACACAGGCAATATTAAGCATACTATATTCGCAGATCTTTTGTGGCATAGCGAAGCGTACCCAATAGCAGAGAAGCTGCTGTAATAAGCCCATAGTATTTAGCGAAATACATATCGAAAGCGCCCTTTGTTACTATTTTTGCGGGTTCAGTAAAATAAATAGGCGTAATGTACTTGAAAATATCTTTCCCAACATCAAGGTTTATAAGCAGGTTAAGCACGTACAGCGTAAGCGCTATGCCTACGCCAACGCCTGTTGCCTCGTGAGAAATAAACGCGGATATAGAAAAACAAATGCTGCCTACACACACGAAAAGTATGAGAAGTGAAAGCTGTATTTTTATAAACAGCATCATATCCCAAGGCTGATTTAGCATAACAAAACTAATATATGTGCCTGCCGTATTTATTATGATAAACACTACCAACTGTATAATAAGAGCAAACCATTTTTGAATTATAACGGAAAGCCGGCTTATAGGATGGGGGAATAAGAACTCCGCAGTATGCCTGCCTTCCTCTTTTGATAGCATGGATATACCCATCACACAGGAAAATGAACAACCAATCAGCAGCAATACGTTTCCTGCCTCGAGCGAGTAAAAGTTTAGAAGTTCACCCATGTCCAGCTTATCCATAGCAAAAGCCTGCGCTAAAGGTCCAAGACCTGCAATAAGCTTTTCTACCATTTTCATTTGATTTTGTACCTTTGGCTGCACGCTCATTATAAGTATTAGCAGTATGCAGCTTGAAAGGCTGGTGATTAAGCTTGCTTTTTTACCTTGTTTTAATTCATGAAAAAATATAGTCATTTTATTGTCCTCTTTCATATACGTGGAGAAATATCTCCTCAAGGCTGGGTTCAGTTATAATTATATCGCTATAAGGAAGCTGGTTAATTCTTGCAAGCAAGTCATGCATATCGCCCTGATATAGTATGCTGCTTTCGCTTGAGTGTATATCTACCTTTAATACGCCAGAGAAATTTATTATATCCTGCGTGAGTTCATTTATGCCTCGCAGCGTGATGCGCCTTGCGGTATTTTCGCCGAGCCTTGACACGCTGTCGCTCACCAGTATGCGCCCATCTCTAATTATGGCGGCGTGGCTACAGTGCTGCTGTACCTCGCTTAATACATGTGATGATATAAATATAGTTGTTCCTTGGCGGTTGCGCTCATGGAGTATATCCCAAAACGCTCTTTGAACAAGAGGGTCAAGCCCGCTTGTGGGTTCATCAAGTATAAGTAGCTTTGGCTTGTGCTGCATTGCGGCAACTATTGCTACTTTTTTTTGGTTGCCGAAAGATAAATCTGCTACCGGTCTTGTTGGGTCAAGCCCTAGCCTGTCGCTCAGTACCCAGCTTTCCCTCTCGCAGTCCTTTCTGCGAAGGCGTGAAGACATGCGGAACACATCAAGCGCCCGCATACCTCTGTAGTAAGAAGCTTCGGAAGGCATATAACCTATTTGTTTAAGTACGCTGCGACTTTTTAAGGGAATGGTATTTCCAAGCACGCTTACATGGCCGGAGCTAGGTCTAATAAGCCCAAGAAGCGTCCTAATAAATGTGGATTTGCCCGCCCCGTTAGGACCTATAAAACCGAATATCTGCCCGGGGAGAACTTCAAGGCTTACGTTTTCTATGCCTCTAGCTCTGCCGTAGCGTTTTGTAAGGTTTTCAGTTGATATTGCTGTTTCCATAGCTCCGCCTCCTTGGTTTGCCAAAAACCCCTATATATTATAGCATATTAATCGCTCTGCAAGAAAATATTAACAGTATAAGCACAAAAAAACCACATTGCTGTGGTTTTTGGAATTTTCGCCGTTTATTGCCTTTGGGCTTCCTGTATTGCTGCGAAACATTCGCTGCAGTATACCGGGCGATCATCCTTAGGCAGGAAAGGTACTTGAGTTTCCTTACCACATTCGGCGCAAATTACATCGTGCATTTCACGCCTGGCGTTGCGTGCGCGCTTGTTGTTTTGGCGGCATGTTTTGCAACGTAAAGGCTCATTTTGAAAGCCTTTTTCTTCGTAGAATTCCTGCTCGCCTGCGGTGAACACAAATTCCTGTCCACAGTCCTTGCAAACAAGCGTCTTGTCTTGATACATGGTCTTTATTAACCCCCTAATGGTATAATGGCAAAATTCCTTGCTGACACTGGTCTTTGCCCCCACACTCGCCTGCTGGGAATTAGCAGAGCGTTGCTCCACGCCTTCCTCTCGATTGCTCGGCAGGTCTTACACCTAGATCGCACCATGCTCACGGAATCTATCTCCGCTTACGTGGACCGTTTCGCCTGCGACTGGCATCGGTTTTCAACCACAGACCAAGGATTAAGCCGTAGAGATTATAAAACGAAATTGAAAAAATAGCAAGAAAACAGAGAAATTCAATTAAAAACCGCTGTTTGTAATGTTTATAGCGGTGAAAATTTTATGTTATAGTGTCTTTTCATAAAGGTGGTAGTATGTAAGACCCGTATCTGCATAGTAAATTTCAATTGTATCTATAAAATCATAGCCGATTGAGGGGTAAAACCTTTCAGCTGGCAGGTTTCCGCAGAGTACATCAAGGCGTATAGCCTTGTAGCCTAGTTTTTTTGCGTGGTTTTCTAAATGTGTTAGCATTTTTGAACCTATGCCATGCTTTAAGTATTCGGGATTTACGCCAAGTGCATGCAGCATAAGGCATTCATCAAGCTTAGCGCCGCTTTTCCATTCAACGTCTTTATATTCCTTGTTATAATTGCCATCAAGTATTGCTACCGCAAGTATTGTATCCCCATCCATAGCAACGTGCATACACTCAGTGTCGATAGCTTTTCTTATCATTTCTTCGTCCGGGTATATGCCTTTTTTCCAGCCGGGGGAATATTCGGCATAGTTTAAATATTCTATCATCTTATCGTAAAAGGCATTTATCTTTTCAAATGAAAGCCCTGTATTTACAAAACGCATAAACCCTCCTAAAAAAATACCGCATAAGCGGTTATATGGTACTCCCGGTGCGATTCGAACGCACGACCCCTCGCTTAGGAGGCGAGTGCTCTATCCCCTGAGCTACGGAAGCGCAAGAGCTTTAAGCTCGGAAGCCATTTTATCACTAGTTTCAGTTTAGCGCAAGGAGAGTATAGGATTTCCTTTTTAAATGTTTCTCTCATTGCAAAATCCTGCATTTATCGTGTACAATAATACTATCAATATTCGTGATGGCAATTAAAGACTGGAGGGACGGATAGTGAGAAGTATTTTAGTTAAGGAATATTTGCCTTCAAAAAATGGTTGGGAGGAAAGCATTTTCCATACTGCTAACGGATATCTAGGAATACGTTCCTGCTCTGAAGAGGGAGTGGGCGATGACGTATTTAGTGTACTAGGGGGCTATATAAACGGTTTTTATGATATTAAGGATATATCCTATGGTGAAAAGCTCTACGGTTTTCCGGAAACTGCGCAGACAACGGTAAATATTACCGATGTTCAGGGCGTAAAGCTTTTTATAGGAGATGAAGAATATTCGCTTTCAAGCGGAAAAATACTTAAATATGAGCATGAGCTCTTTATGGACAGGGGGTATCAGGAAAAACGTATATTATGGCGCTCTCCTTCGGGGAAGGAAGTATATATATGCGTATGCCGCATGGCATCTCTTGTGCAAAAACATCTGTTTATATTGAACTATAAAGTAGTACCCGTTAATTTTTCCGGCAAAGTAACTATAAAATCTAGTGTTGTTGGCGATGTCGAAAACTTTGCATCTGCTGATGATCCTAGGCTCGCTGGCGAAGCGCAAAGCTATCTTGTGGTAGACGAGGCGGACTTTGTGGACGATGGTATTTCCCTAATGCTGTCTTCAACAAAACGCTCGAAGCTACAGCTTTACTGCGCAGTAAAGCATAGATATTCAAAAGCTTTTGATGTGGAATACAAAAAAGAAGGTAATGTACTTACAACCGTTTTTACCGCTTCTGCTAAACAGGATAAGGCGGTATTTATATGTAAATACTGCGTATTTGTTGATTCTAGGCGTAATGATAATCCCAAGGAAAAATCCCTTGAAATTGTAAAGGAAGCATTCTTGCATCCTATTGAATGCTTTATGAACAAACAGCAGAAGTATCTTGAAAAGTTTTGGGATACGAGCAGGGTAATTGTAGAAGGTAAAAAGCTTCAACGCAGTATGGATTATGGCTTGTACAGCCTTTTGTGCTCAGTAGGGCGGGACGGCATAAGCAGCGTATGTGCAAAGGGTCTATCTGGCGAAGGTTATGAAGGGCATTATTTTTGGGATACGGAGATATATATATTTCCCTTCTTCCTGCTTACAAACCCTGAAATTGCAAAAGAGCTGCTTATGTACCGCTACAACATACTGCCAAAGGCAAGGGAACATGCCCGCATAATGGGGCATGACAGCGGCGCGCTTTACGCATGGCGCTCAATAACAGGCAGCGAATGCAGTGCATACTATCCATCGGGCAGCGCGCAGTACCATTTAACAGGCGATGTTTCCCATGCTTTTGTACAGTATTACCTTGCAACGGGCAATATTGAGTTTATGCAGAAATATGGCGCTGAGGTACTTATAGAAACTGCTAGGTTATGGATGGATGTCAGCCATGAAAAGGACGGCAATTTCTATATAGACAGCGTTACAGGTCCTGATGAGTACACCTGCATAGTGGATAACAACTATTATACTAACTGTGTTGCAAAGGAAAATCTGTACTGGGCGTATAAGATAATGGAAATATTATCTGAAAAGGATTTGGATAAGGATATTATAAAAATGCTAAAAATAAGCGATAAAGAACTAAAATCGTTTAAAAAGGCGTCGGATAAGATGTACCTCGGTTATGATGAAAAGCTGGGAATAACCCCGCAGGATGATAGTTTCCTTTCTAAGGCGAAGATTGATTTAAGCTCCATACCTGAGGATAAATTTCCTCTGTTGCTTAACTATCACCCTCTGTGGCTTTACAGGCATCAAGTATGCAAACAGGCAGATGTGGTTCTGGCGCACAGCATGTTTGAAGATTATACTGATAAAAAAACTATGGAAAAAAGCTTCTTATATTATGAGAAGATTACCACGCATGATTCTTCACTCTCAAGCTGTGCTCACAGCGTGTTAGCCTCAAAAATAGGGGATATGAAAAAGGCGCTTTCATATATGGAAAGCTCCGCCCTTATAGACCTTGAGGACACCCATAACAACACTAGAGATGGTATACATACCGCTAATATGGGTGGGTTCTACAACTGCATAGTGCAGGGCTTTGCCGGACTTCGCATAAAAGAAGAGGGGCTGTATTTAAACCCGCAGCTTCCGCCAAAGTGGGATGGCTACTCTTTCAGCCTGTATTTCCAAGAGAGGCTTGTTTCAGTTAAGATGACCAAAAAGCATGTAACACTAAGACTGCTGGATGGTGAACCTATTAATCTTTTCCTATTTGGAGATAAAATCAAGTTAAAAGACAAAGAACGTATTTCATTATAAGGAGAAGTGTATATGCATTGCGATTCATGCGCCAATGAGCGTTGCAAAAAAACAGAAGGTATAATTCCTAAATATTGCCCTATGCAGTATGAGGAGCTAGTAAAAGAAGCTAATGAGATATTACAGCAAGAAGAAAACGCTAAGTTCTTTAAAGCCGCTGCACAGATTGAAGCTGAGGGTTATGGCAGATGGCCTAGGATAAGGGAGATTGCAGAATTTTGTAAAAAACTGGGCTATACAAGGATAGGTCTTGGCTTTTGTACGGGGCTTAAAAAAGAAGCGCAAACATTCTGTAAAATAATGAAAGAGTACTATGGCATAGAAGTAGTATCCGTCATGTGTAAGATGGGAGCTACCCAAAAGGAAGCCTTTGGCATAACGGATAGTGAAAAAGTGCGCTCCGGTACTGTTGAAATGAGCTGCAATCCTGTTGGTCAAGCACTATATCTTAACAAACAGGGAACGCCGCTAAATGTATCGCTTGGGCTGTGTGTTGGGCATGATGCGCTTTTCAATAAATATTCAGATGCCTTTGTCGTTGTTATGGCAGTTAAGGATAGGGCGCTTGCCAATAACCCTATGGGAGTACTCTATACTGAAAGATATTGCGCGCGTATGCTTAAGGATTAGGAGATAAATTGCGATACTATTTTATTATAAACCCTGCAGCCGGTATGCAGGATAGCAGGGAAGATATATCCGCAATAGTAAAAGAAAAGCTGGGCGATGAAGCAACAATATATGTAACCACAAAGCCGCATGATGCGACCAACTATGTAAGACGTATATGCGAAAATGAATCTGGCAAAAAACGCTTCTGGGCTTGCGGGGGCGATGGTACCTTAAACGAGGTATTAAACGGCATGGCGGATTTTGAGGGAGTACAGCTTGCTGCATGGCCCTGCGGAAGCGGGAATGACTATATAAAGTACTACGGTTCAGCTGATAAGTTTTTGAGCTTAGACAAGCAGCTTACAGGCGAAATAAAAAAAGTGGATATACTCCTTGTAAACAATAGATATGCTATAAATGAAATAAACTTCGGTTTTGATTCTGTAGCTGCTAAGTTTATGCAAAAGGTGAAGCGTATGCCTGTAATAGGCGGCAGGAATGCGTATATTACAGGCGTACTATATGCGCTTATAAATGCAGTAAATAATGAATGCTATGTATCGGCAGGGGATGAAGAACTTAACCCGGGCGGAAGAATGCTTTTATGCACCGCTATGTGCGGTCAATATATAGGCGGTCAATTTCGCTGCGCTCCTTTCAGCAAGGTTGATGACGGGCTTATAGACCTATGCCTTGTAAAGCCAATACCTAGGTACAAACTGCTTTCACTGCTTAAAAAATATGAGGACGGCAGCTATCTTACAGATAAAGCCCTATCAGCTTATCTGAGCTATAGGCAGGTTGAAAGTCTTAGTTTTTCTGCACCGGAGGGCTGGCATATCACCCTTGATGGGGAGAGTATGGATATTAGCAGCGGCACAATCAGCATAGTGCCGCAAAAAATTGATTTCGTAGTTCCACAATAATAACTAAGGAGCCTTATGGATACATTACAAAAAGAAGTTGAAAGGCGGCGTGTGTTCGCAATAATAAGCCACCCCGACGCAGGTAAGACTACACTAACCGAAAAGCTTTTGTTATACGGCGGAGCTATAAGAGAAGCGGGCAGCGTTAAGGCGAGAAAAGCGCAAAAGCACGCCACTTCCGACTGGATGGAGATTGAAAAACAACGCGGAATTTCTGTTACCTCTTCCGCCATGCAGTTTGACTATTCGGGTTATCATATAAATATACTCGATACCCCTGGGCATCAGGATTTTTCTGAGGATACTTACCGCGTGCTAGTGGCGGCGGACGCTGCTGTAATGCTTATAGACGGTTCAAGGGGCGTTGAAGCGCAGACTATTAAGCTTTTCAAGGTGTGCGCTATGCGGGGTATACCTATATTTACATTTGTAAATAAAATGGACAGAGCCTCTAAAGACCCTTTTGAGCTCATGGATGAGCTTGAGGAAGTGCTCGGTATAAAAGCCTGTGCTATAAACTGGCCCATAGGTGTAGATGGAGATTTTAAGGGCATTTACCACAGAAAAAGCGGTATGGTGCAGCTATATTTTTCAAAAGACCACGGGGCATCAAAAGCGCAGAAAACGGAGATAGACCTTAAAAGTCAAGCGCTTGGTGGTATGCTTGAAAGCCATTATATTAAGCGTCTTAAGGATGAAATAGAGCTGCTAGACATAGCAGGCTATCCCTTTGACATAAACGAAGTAAGACATGGCAGGCTCACTCCCATGTATTTCGGTTCTGCGATAACAAATTTTGGCGTTGAGGCGTTCTTAGATAGCTTCCTATCTCTTACAAGCCCGCCGTCCCACCGCTCATCAAATGCCGGGGATATAAGCCCGCTTAAGGAAGAGTTTTCAGGTTTCATATTTAAAATACAAGCTAATATGAACCCTGCACATAGGGACAGGCTTGCCTTTATGCGCGTAGTTAGCGGCACGTTCAAAAAGGACATGCAGGTTTGGCATATGCGCCTTGATAAACAAATACAGCTTAAAGCTCCGCAGCAATTTTTGGCTGACGAGAGGGAAATAGTAGAAACCGCCTATCCGGGAGATATTATAGGTCTGTTTGACCCGGGTATATACCTGCTTGGCGATACCCTTATAGAAGGTAAGGATAGGTTTGATTTTCCGCCTATACCCGTATTTGCTCCTGAGTTTTTCGCAAGAGTGCGCCCATTTGATTCTATGAAACGCAAGCAGTTCATAAAGGGCATGGAACAGCTTAGCGAAGAGGGCGCAATACAGGTGTTCTTTAGAAACGAAACCGGCTTTGAGGAAACGCTATGCGGTGTAGTAGGCGTACTTCAGTTTGATGTACTTACATACAGGCTTAAAAGCGAATACAACGTAGACTTAGTTCTTGAAAACATGCCTTGGAGGTTTATACGCTGGGTTGAAGATAGTGAGCAGGACATTGCAGATTTGCAGCTTACAAGCACATCCGCAAGAGCTGTAGATAAGGAAGATAACCCGGTGCTGCTATTTCAAAACGAATGGTCTATAAGGCTTGCGCAGGAGAATAATTCAAAGCTTGTATTAAGAGAACTCCCGCCTCTTAAAGAGGAGTTTTAGTTGTAAGTTAGAATGCACAAACCATGTGTAAAAGCATATAAATTGAAAGCAATATATTGAGCGTTACCAGCCGCCCAACTTGTGTTTTAATAGGTAATTTGTTAGTATAAAACTGCAAAGCCATTTGCAATGAACTTGGAGGATAATTATGGATTTAATATTTTTCAGACACGGGGCTGCACAGCCACATAGAATAAATACGCCTGATGAGCAAAGAAGGCTAGTGGATTCCGGAAGGGTAAAAACTAGACGGGCTGCAAAAAAGCTTAGAAAAAGACCGCTTAGAAAACCTATTACAATACTCTCAAGCCCTGCAATGCGTGCACTGCAAACGGGGCTTATAATTAAAGAAACGTTGGCAGACTCCGCCTTTGATGTGGTAGATGCTATTTACACTGGCAATACTAAAGAGCTTAAAGAAGCTATAAGCGCTTTGCCGCATGGGGGTACTTGTATAATAGTAGGGCATGAGCCGCTATTAAGCAACTGGGTAGGCGACCTTATAGGCGTAAGTTGCCATATAAGAAAGAGCGGCTATGTAATGCTAAGAAAGCTTGACGATGCTGGCTATAACGCTGTAGGTCTGCATAGGTCTGAAGCTACTTACTAAAAAACCGCATGCAATAAAAATTGCTCCCTTATTTGGGAGCTTTTGTATATTACCATATTTTATTGTGTGCTTAGCGTTTAATAAGCCTTCAAATAAAAGGATACTGTCAAGTCATGTTCGCAACTTTCAACCCCGCTCATAAATCATGATGCCTGTTTATCTAGTGATTTGAAGGAATTCTCGCTCAGATATGCCTTGGTTACTGACCAGTTTTCAGAGTATTCTATCAAGTGCATATTTCCAAGCCCCGATTCTAATCTAAGACTAGTAACAATACACTTGATATATTATCTCTGTACTCGCCCTGATACATTTCCACCCGCTAATAATAGCACATCATCAACTGTTACTTGGTTGAAGTCAAATTCGATAGTCTGTTTTAAGCAAGATGAAGCGACAGCAAATTCTATTGCATCTTGGGGTTCAAAATCATTAATTAATGCATGTATTAGTCCACCTCCAAAACTGTCTCCACCACCAAAGCGATCAACCATTCTAATCAAGTACTCTTGTGAAAAGTAAGGTCTATCATTAATGAACAACATCCCAGCCCAAGTATTGTCACTCGCACTTATTGAGCCTCGTAGCGTGATTCCAATAACTTTACAACCAAAGCGTTGATTCAACTGTTCAGCGACACTGATGTAGCCATCGTGATTTAGAGTACCTGCTTCAATATCAGTTTCAGAAGCTTCTATACCAAAATAATCCTTAGCATCTTCTTCATTTCCTATCAAGACATCAACATAAGGCATCAAAGTATTCATAACTTTACTTGCCTGTTCACGTGACCACAATTTCGCCCTATAATTCAAATCGCAACTTACTGTGATTCCTTTCGTACGACATTTTTTTATAGCATCTAGACATATTTGTGGTAGGTCGCCACCAAGCGCAGGTGTGATACCTGTAAAGTGAAACCATTCAATATTTTTCAAAATATCGTTCCAGTTAAATTCTTCTCTTTTCGCGAGAGCAATAGCTGAGCCGGCTCGATCATATATTACTTTACTAGGACGTTGGGAAGCTCCTTTTTCAACAAAATAGATTCCTAATCTGTCGCCTCCCCGCAAGATCTTATTTGTGACAACGCCAAATTTCCTTAATGCATTAATTGCACATTGACCAATTTCATTTGCTGGTACCTTAGTGATATATTCAACATGATTTCCGAAATTTGCTAAAGAAACGGCTACATTAGCTTCTCCTCCTGCATATGTAGCTTCAAAGCGTTCCGACTGTACAAATTTCAAATAGCCTTCGGGATTAAGGCGTAACATAATCTCTCCAAAAGTAACAATCTTATTCATATATTATCTACTGCCTTCCGATATTCTTGAGCTAGGGAAGTAATTTTGTTAAACTCTCCTGATATAATCCAGTCCTTATTAACTAAATTTCCACCCAGCCCAATTCCGCAACATCCTGCTGTTATAAAATCCGAGGCGTTTTTCACATTAACACCACCAACTGCTATTAATCCAATGTGTGGAAAGGGAGCCTTAACAGCTTTTATGTATTCGGGTTTCATAATTCCTGCAGGAAACAATTTAATAATGTTCGCACCTGCTTCATGTGCGACTTCTATTTCTGTAGGTGTTAATGCACCTGGAAGGACAAACAATCCAAATTTTTTAGCTTTTTTAATCAATTTTATGTTTACATTGGGAGAAACAATAAATTTTGCGCCTGCATTTTTAGCCAACTCCAGTTGCTTCATATTGAGTACAGTTCCTGCACCTATCAGCATTTTCCCCTTCATGTTTTCAGCAATAATCTCAATTGCAGTGGCGGTATTTATCCAATTTGAAGGATCATCTGAATTGAATGCTATCTCTATTATATCAATCCCTCCAATATATAGAGCATTAGCTAGTTTCAAAATATAATCATTTGGAATATTTCGGACGATAGCAACTATTTTTCGATCTCTGATCCATCTCACAGTGTCCATATTAAAGACCTCCCTACCTATATTTTAGCTAATATGCTTTTTGCAATAACAACAAAAACCTCGGATATTTGTGTAAACAAACAAATATATTGGAGTTATGAATTTGTTGATTATATTTATGTTAATTCGATATTTCAACAATCATATCGACTTCAACAGGTGTTCCGAATGGTAGTTCATTACATGACACTGCAGTCCTTGCATGTTTTCCGTTTTCGCCAAAAATAAGTTCCATCAACTCCGAAAAACCATTTATTACCAAAGGCTGCTTATCAAAGCCTGGAGCACTATTTACAAAACCTTGTACTTTAACTATTCTCTTAATGCGATCTAAGTCTCCTAAAGTCTCCTTCAAAACACAAAGTGCATTCAACGCGCAAATTTTCGCTCCTTCCTGTGCTTGTTCTAAGGTTATTTCTTTACCCACATGTCCTTTCATTATTTCTTTGCCATTCCTGGTAACTCCTTGACCGGAAACAAACACGAGATTACCAACTCTTACCGTTGGAACATATGCTGCTTTTGGAGCTACAAAGGGGGGAAGTTTCAATCCAAGTTCTTCCATTCTTTTTTCAATAATTGACATTACATACCTCCTGTGTTTCTTTTACAATAGGGATTCCATCACGCCATACATTGGTTATGTTGTATAATGCATTAATTTGTTTTTTTAAGGGACCACAAACAGCGATAATATCTGCTGCATAGCCTTCTTTTATATATCCGATTTCATCATCCATGTTTAACGCTTTCGCAGCAAGTGAGGTTGATGCCATTAACACTTTATCAGATTCAAGACCGTGTTCAGACAGCATAATCAATTGTTGAACTAAATTTCCATGAGGATTATAAGGAGTTCCAGAGTCTGTTCCCCCTAATGCCGGAACACCCGCTTGTATTAGTCTACGTACACTATCTTGTTCTCTGCTTATATGTGCATGTATTTTTTCGGATATAAAAGCAGGTAGCTTATCAGAATGATCCAGTTCTCTTTGTGACGCTAATAAGGTTGATGTAAACATTGCATTATTCTTAATAAACAAATCTATACATTCATCATCAATGTAAGATGCATGTTCAATTGAACTCACTCCTGCTTGAAGTGCTAATTTTATTCCTTTAGTCCCATGTGCATGAGCTACTACAGAAATACCATTATCTTTTGCTATATCAACAACCGTTTTTATTTCTTCAAAATTCATTTGTGTTGAATCAGTTTTCGTTCCTTTTGATATTACTCCACCTGTTGAAATGATTTTTAAAAAACTAGCTCCTTTTTTTACCATTTGTCTTGCTGCTTTAAGAAATTCGTTTGCACCATCGCATTCATACCCAATAAATGCCCCATGTCCACCAGTTATACACAGAGCCTGTCCACAGGCGGCCACTTTTGGAGATTTAGTTAACAATCCTAGTTTGATTGCATTACCTAGTTCAATTGCCATATTACCCTGACATCCACAGTCTCTAACAAAAGTAATACCTTGTAGAATTTGTTTCTTTGCATTATTGATGGTACGAATCATAGCAGTAGATGGATCGTCTGATAGTGTGTTATTAATTGATTCAGCACTGCCATCCATAGTTAAATGAACATGCATATCAATAAGACCTGGAATTAACGTACAATCAGGTATGTTTATAATTTCCCATTTACCTTCGGGCAACATAGATTTGGGGCCAACAAATGAGATTTTGTTACCAACAATGCAAACTGCAATTCCATTTTTATATGACAACCAATGAGTACCATCAAATACTTCATTTGGAAATATAGCAATACGTTTATTCATACTCCCTAACCTTTCATAGATACAAATTCTGATAATAGTTCCAAAAACTCATATGATTCTGCTTCTGAGTTGTAAAAGAATGGTGATATCCTAATACCATTATGTCTAAGTGAACAAGCTACTTTCGATTTGAGAAGTTTTAGATGTATTTTATCTGCATTTGCCAGAGAAATGGTTATTATTGCTCCTTGATGAGCGCTATCAAAATCTCCAACAAGTTCAACATTATTAATAGAATTAATTCCTTGCTTATAAATTTTGACTATGTTTTCCGTCATGTTTGATATTTGTGATGTTCCTATACTTACGTGAAAATCAACAGCGGCATCAAGGGCTAATATTGAGCTGAAATTTGGATTTCCCAACTCGAATTTCCTCGCTTCCCTTGGATAATCTAGAGGATAGTAATAAAACTCATTTCTATTAACTCTTCCACTCCATCCTAAAAAAACTTGTTGAACGCTGTCAATAATTCTATCTGAACAGTAGAATACTGCTAGACCATCGCTTCCCATTAACCATTTATATGTTGAACTAGCCAGAAAATCAATATGACTTTGTTTCACATCAATGGGAAAGACACCTAATGACTGTGTGGCATCAACACAAAATAAAATTTTCTTTTTATCACAAAAATCTCCGATAACATCTAAATCACAACGAAAACCGTTTTCTGCTTGGACATGACTAACTGATAAAGCTCTTGTATTATTATCGACAACTTGTTTAATCTGTTCTAGATGAATCTTACCATTGTTTGGTTCTATAAATCGTATCTGAACTCCATTTTTCTTACAAGCTAACCAAGGATAAATGTTTGAAGGAAAATCATGATTGATTAGTACAATATTATCTCCTTCTTTCCAAGGGTATCCTCTAGCAATTATATTCATAGCTGAAGTAGTTGAACTTGCATAACCAATTTCATTTTGACTTGCATTAATAAGTTTTCCTAGTTTTAGTCGTAAAGAATCTACTTTTTGCCACCAATTTTTATAATCACTTCCATATTTGACACAAAAATCAATATACTCTTTTTGGCTTTCTGTTACGGGTATGCAAACAGGACACCTAGAGGCGTTATCAAGATAAATCATATGGTCAGTAACAGGAAATTGTTGACGAATCATATTTAAATTCATATTATGTTGCCTCGCTATAAAGTAATGGTCTTTTTTCTTCAGCAGAGCGAATTAGAAGCTGAGCTATTCTTATACCAACAATTGCCTCGTCAATTGTTACAATATTCGGCATAGTTTTAGATTCAACACAACGAATAAAATAGTTTAGCTCATTTCTCAGGGCACCCACCCATTCATCATTAATTCTTTCAAAGAAAGATGGATCAGGATAATATCTACCTTTTGCCTTGTCAATCCAAATACTGTCAGAAGGATAATTGATATGAACTATCTCTTCTGTCGTTGCTATCTCCATGTAGGATTCGACATATTTCCCAGAAGTTGGTAACACCCATAAAGTTTCAAGAGTTGCAATACTGTTGTCTTCAAACTGAATCATACCCCAGAAAACATCAGGATTAATTAATTCAGGATCAGTTTTATTTTGCATTCCGAATATTTGCTTTGGCTTACACGAACTATAAGAAATGATTAAATCAATATCATGGCTTAGAGCCATAAATACTGGATGTGTTCTGTTGTGAAGTGCCAAACGTTCCCTTGGAATGTTTCTCCTAGCAAAATAGGAAACAGGCTTGAGTTGATTATCATTGATATACGAACGAGCGCGTGCAAAACTGTTAATAAAACGGCATGTATGTCCTGGCATTACAATTAGACCTGTTTCACGTGCCTTCTGAGCAATCATCTCTACTTGTTTAACATTAGTTGATACTGGTTTTTCAACCAAGACATGCTTTCCATGTTCTAAAGCAGCAATTGTGTGTTCAAAATGAACGCTTTCTGGAGTAAGAACACCAATGGCTTCCACGGTTGGATCCTTTAATAAATCGTTATAATTATTTGTGATTTGGCAGTTATATTTATCTGCATAACCACATATTTTTTCTGGATTTCGCACACATATCCAAGCGATTTCTACATTTTTAATTTGATTATAAACCTCTAGGTGCAGAACACCAAAGTCTCCTGCCCCAATAACTCCAATTTTCATTTTACTTTTCTCCTATTGAAATTGTTTTGGAGCATGGATCAGAGAGCTCCATTGTTCTTGGTCATGTGATAGCAAAAGCTGTGCCTGATATTTTCTTGATAATGATTGTAGTTTTCTTATGCTTGCATAAAAATCAACCGGATTATCAGCAGTAATAGGCGCATTGTCACTCATAGATTCTCTGAGGGATACAGCATCTCCAGCAATAATAACCTTCTTTTCACCAAGATCAATTAGAATTGATTGATGATAAGGTACATGCCCTGGTGTCAAAATTAAGGATATTTTAGGCAAAAACTCCACATCACCGTCAACAAATAGCCACTTTGTCCCTTCAAGAAGAAAATCTCTTTTAGGACAATTACTTTTAGGACTTGTTGCCCAATTATAATGGTGTTTTTGTACGACAAAACGTGCGTTAGGGAAAAACAGATTTCCACCACAATGATCAAAATGCAAATGAGTGTTTATTACATATTTAATACTATTCGGGCTAACCCCACACGCCTTTACACATTCTAACGCTGTGTTTCTTTCATTCATTACTGGAACGATTTTTCCATGCAAATCAGTACCTATGAATGTAGCATTAGGATCTTTAATATGGATAGGATTCATCCCAGTATCAATCAGTACATATTCCTTGCCAGTATCTAACAATGCTCCCCAAATAGGGGTTGGCACAACTTTACCTATATCTTGACCTAAAGTCAAAACAATCCCCTTATCAACGTTTGTATAACCATAATCTAATAAATACATTTTCATTATAACCCCCCCCTTTTTATTTAACTGCCCCCATCGAAAGACCACGAGCCAGATTTTTTCTAACAAAAATCCCAAAAATAACCGGTAATATAGTTCCTAATATGGACGCTGAAAACATTCCTCCCCAATCTATGGAATATGCTCCGAAAAAGGAGGGAATATGTGATGGGAAAGTTTTCGCTACAGTTCTAGTCATAACAAGCGAATAAAAAAACTCGTTCCAAATGAAAGTAAAGGTCAATATTGCTGTTGCAACAAGTCCCGTACTAGCCATAGGAACAGAAATACGAATGAAGACACCGAACTCATTTAGACCATCCAACATCGCAGATTCTTCGATCTCCGAAGAGATTTCCATAAAATATGAATGCATCATCCAAATGCAAAAGGCAAGATTGGAAAAAGTATAAATCAGAATCATGCCCCAAAATGTATCTATCAAGGTTAATTTGACCATCATTAAGTACAATGGAACAGCAAACACAACCGCAGGACCCATACGAGTTCCAATTATAAATGACAATAATCCCTCTTTTCTTTTAAATTTATAACGAGCTATTCCGAATGCAGCCAAAGTTCCAATTATAATAATTAAAATAGTAGAAATAAAGCTTATAATAAAACTATTTACAATATATCGCATAAATTCACTATTAATTAGCTCTTGATAATGGCTGAAGTCTAGTTTGGAGCTGAGGTCTAATGGTGTTTCAAAATACTTGTTAGCTGGTAATAGCGACACTCGGAACATAATAAACACTGGGAATAAGCAAATTATAGTGAAAAAAACCAACATTAAAAAAATAGATATGATCTGGATTCTTTTATACATTGTCATATAATCCCCTTCCAAGTTTAGTGAGTTTAAAATATAAAACACTGATAATATTAATAATCAAAAGCATCATAATCCCAGTTGCCGCTGAATACCCTGTGTTGTAATATTGGAAAGCTTGACGCCAAGCATAGATGCTTACAGTTTCTGAAGAAGTGCCGGGACCACCTGAAGTAAGTATATATATTTTATCGAACTCTCTAAAAGCATCCATGAATCTGATTAAAATAACAATGTTAAATGCCGAACGTAGGAAAGGGAATTTCATGTAGAATAATCTACGCCACCAACCAGCACCATCTATTTCTGCCGCTTCCAAGTGTTCTTTTGGTATACTTTCTAGAGCAGCACAAAATACAGTTGCAGCGAAAGGAACCCATTGCCAAACATCTACTATTACTGCAGATATTAAAGCCCAAGATGGCGAACTGAGAAACTGAATTTTCTTTAACCCTAGTTGCAAAATGATATAATTAATCATCCCAAAGTCGTAGTCAAACAAATAACGAAATACTGCGCCAGCAACTAATGGAGTCATAAACATTGGAATAAGAATGATTGTTCTAAAAAAACCAGTACCTCTGACATATTTTGCTTGTAGCAAATAAGCAACGACAAAACCAAAAAAAACACTGAATAAAACACTCAAAATAGAAAAATAAATAGTACGTAGTATTGAACTGTAAAAACGCAAGTCAGAAAATAGCTTAATATACTGATTAAAGCCAATGAAACGAATTTCAGCAATACCGGTTAACTTATAATTAGTCAAACTTAGAAATATTACCTGGCAAAACGGATAAACCATCATAGCTAGAAAAACTAATATGGCTGGCGACAATGCAATAATGAAAAATTTTTTACTATACATTTGAATGTCCCCCTGAATATTGAGAACTACTGTTGCTTGAGCAAGGCTTGCCTTGCTCAAGCAACAAACAAAGACTAATAACCGGCTTCCTGCATAATAATTTCAATTGAACGTTGAGCATTGTCTAAAGCTGTCTTGACATCTTGAGTCCCAGCAATTGCAGCAGAAATCTCAATCATGAATGCATCGCCAATCTCAACAAACTGTGGAATAAAGGGCCAATAATTAATGTCTGCCATTTCCCAAGACTCTTGAAGTTTAGTAGTATACTCAGAAACTCCTTTTGTTTCAGCGAAATCAGAATATTCAGGAGAATTTAATACATACAAATTGGGGACATCAGTTCTTGCAAGTTCTTCAAATTCCTTCATGGTTGTTTCTCGACTCATGCGCCATTGTAGAAACAGCCAGGCGGCTTCTTTGTTTTTAGAATAGGCATTTATTCCTAAACCTTCCATATATAACCACTGTAGCGGACGACCAATAGGACCTTCCATGATAACATAACCAGTTTTTCCATTCACAACAGACTGCTTTGGATCCTCTATGGCTGAACCGTGACCTGAAGTATCAAAGAAAAAGAAACAATTACCACTAGTATATTTTTCTGCCATTTGGATAAAAGTAAGAGAAGCTGAATCAGCCGGACCATAATTACGAATGATAGATACCAAGTCAGTTATTGCTTCTAACATCTCAGGAGAATTTGCATGAACGCCATAATCTTCATCAAGTAATTGCGCTCCATATCCCCATGCCCATCCAAGATAAGTTCCTAATGAAGCAAAATTAGGTGCTCCTCTTTCTGCAATACCAAGCAATTCAGGTTCTTTTTCTTTGATTATTGGTATAAGAGCCATAACATCATCAACCGTTTCTGGAGGATTTAAACCATGTTTCTCGAGGATATCCTTACGGTAATATCCCATACCTGAGATGATTGTCTGAGGCATACAATAATGAACACCATCAGCGGAGAATGTATCCATAGCAGATTGTGGAATATCCTCCTTTTTATACCACTCCGGATCAGTTTTTTCGGCAATAAACTCATCTATGGGCGCTAACCAGCCATTGATTTGATACTCAGGAAAATACCAAAAAGAGGTAGCCGTGATGTCATAAAATCCAGTTTTCGAAGTCACATCCAAGATGAACTTCTGCCTTGTAGTAGGTTCATCATAAACCTCTAAATTTACTTTAATTCCGGTAGCATCTTCGAAGTCTTTATAGTATTTTTGCATAACTTCGATTTCATAGCCTTCTTTGAGCAGCACATTTAAAGTCACACCTTCATAAAGTCTACGAGGATCAGTTGTCTTTTCAGAGTCAGACAGACAAATAGTAGCGTTGCATAACAGGAGAAGGACAACAAACAGTGTTAGCACATTGAATTTTTTTCTCATTTGATCTACATCCTTTCTAAATATATTATTTTTGCTTCCTGTTGAAAAGGTATCTACAGAAAGCGAATAATCACCTTCAAAATCCTTTTTTGCTTCATTGATTGATAGTATATTACTATGAATATCACCTCTTTACAATTGTCAATATTTTGTTATAATATTACTATATTACGATAACTGAAGAAGGGAGCCTATATGAACAAGAGAATTGGTTATGGCAAATTACCTCCTACAGCCTTTTTTGAGGAAGTATTCTTTGATGTCAATCGTCCATATTCGCTACGTTATAAAACACTACCCGAGAAAGATATCGCACTAGCACATTACGCAACCACTTTTGAGCTTTTTGTATCTATCAAAGCTATTGGTTCGTTTTTTCTTGATGGACAGGTTATACCTCTATCGGATAAGCATGCAATAGTAGTTCCAGCTTATACGATTCATTCCGTTAGCTTAGAGCCAAGTGACGGTGAAGTATTCGTATTGCAATTATCATTTGAAGCATTGAAACCTTATGTTGATATTGAAAAATTATTGTATAGTGGTCGTAGGAGAATTATTCCTATGGAACTTCCAGAAATGTTGATTCCATTTATATTAGATAAATTTCAACAATTGATAAAACATGATGATGATATATTAATATGTATTAATATGATATTGAATATATTGGGTACGATTATCCAGCCCCAATTTTTTGATGATATTAAAATAGAATATGATGACTCTAGATATTCCGAAGATATTCAAAAAGTTATTAATTGGACTATGACACATTTCCGAAAACCCATAGCTCTGGATGATGTTGCAAATTATATAGGTTATACAAAAAGTTATTTTTGTACATGGTTTAAGAACAATACTGGAATGAGTTATATCCAATATGTAAATGCAATGAAAATTAATTATTCGTGTGAAGTTCTTATTGAAACTTCATCAATAACATCAGCAAGTGAGAGTGTAGGATTTGAAAATATTTCATATTTCATTCAACTATTTAAGAAAATAAAGGGATACACTCCTAAGCAATATTTAAGAAAAATAGGTAAATAAATTGTTGCTTCTACTTGGGGAGCTTCAATATATTATTATATTTTATTGTGAGCTTATCATTTTATAAGGCTTAAAGTAAAAGAGTGTTTTGCTTTGAATTGTAACACTTGCAATTGTAATTATACTTTTACTTAGTAGTGATTATTTCTATGTAAATAAAGCTCACCTATTGCATACCCAAAACAATAGTTATCACTCTTCCTCTGCTTCTTCTTCAGGCAGTATAGTCATCCTTACTGTTAGTATCCTAACCGGTGTTGCGCTCATAACTATAAAGCTGTAGTTCCTGTGCATTACTCTCTCTTTCCCCCTTGGTGGAGGTATATAACCGAGCGAAGCTATTATGTAGCCTGCTATGGTATCCGCATCGTCAGAATCTATTTGCATATCAAATATGCGGTTAAGGTCGCTAAGCGGGGTTGAGCCTTTCATTATGTATTCCTTGTCGCTTAATTTGCGTACGGAAAGCTCGTTAAGGTCGGTGTGTTCATCTGCTATATCGCCAACTATTTCGGATAATAGGTCATCAAGCGTAACAAGCCCTTCAACGCCGCCGAACTCATCAACTATTATTGCCATCTGTGTGCGGGCGGCGCGGAATTTAACAAGCAACTCATCGGTTGTAAGTGTTTCAGGCACAAAAAGCGCGGGGCGGGCTATGTCTTTAAGGGTAAGCTCCTCATTGCTTAGCTTTTCCCAGTTGATTAATATATCCATAAGGTGCAATACGCCTAAAATATTGTCCTTATCATCATCATACAAAGGCACTCTGGAATGCTTATATTCCATAAGCTTTTCAAGGTTAGCTTCATAGCCATCCTGATAATCTACCATGGCGGCATCAACCCTTGGCACCATTATTTCAGTTACAAGGCGCGAATCAAGCGACAGTACCCCGCGCATCATGTTAAATTCGTCCATATCTATGGCGCCGTCATTTTTGCTGGAGCTTAGCAGTGCCTTCATCTCGCTGCGGGTTAGTTTTTCGGCTTTTTGTGTGAAGTCTATAGGCGTTAGTTTTTTAAGTAGACCTGTTGACACGTTGAGCAGCTTTATGAAAGGCATGAATGCAGTTTTCATTATAGATATAGAAGCGGACGCCATGCAGGCGTATTTTTCCGGTACCTGAAGCGCAAGCTGCTTGGGATAAAGTTCGCCTAGTACAAGCGTAATATAAGATATTATAAGCGTAACAATAATTGTAGCAATGGTTTCTGCCATATGCGAATTTCCAAAATATGGCGCAAGCTTTGAAACAAATGCCTGAGATGCCGATGCAGAGTTAAAAAAGCCGCCAAAGGTGATGCCCACCTGTATGGCAGATAGAAAGGAATCGCTATCTGATAGAAGCTTTTGTACTCTAAGCGCTTTTTTATCGCCCTCATCAGCGAGCTGTTTAATTTTAGCAGGATTTAGTGATACGAACGCCATCTCCGCCCCTGCCAGAAAGGCATTGAGCAGCGTGAGCAGCATAATTAGTAGAACAGAACTGAATAGAGAACTACCTAAAGGGTCGTCCATAAGGGCTAACCACACTCCTTTGAGTTGATGGCTAATTATAACAAGCTTTTTTTATATGCGCAAGGTTAACAATTTTTACGCAGTTTTATAAATGGTAATTTTCTTTACTAAAAAAAGGCATATACGCTACGTATATATAATAAGAATAACATATATGCCTTTAAATAAAACCCCGCTTTAAAAGCGGGAATGGGATTTAGTTATTTTCTTTAGCTTCTTTATTGCTGTCTATATTCTGCATAAGCTTTATAGTTACATAGAAAAGAGCAAGCACAAGGAATACGCCGCATAGCCCTAGCCCGCTAATAATTAAACCTTTTGTTATCAATGACATATTAAACCCTCCTTATGATACAAACATAGTAACAAGGGTGATTATCATACCACCTGCAACTATGGAGCCAAGCTGTCCTGACACGTTTGCGCTTATTGACTGCATTAGAATAAAGTTTGTGGGATCTTCCGCTGTTGCCATCCTCTGTACAACGCGGGCGCTCATGGGGAAGGCTGAAATACCTGCCGCGCCTACCATGGGGTTAATCTTCGTTTTGCGGAACAGGTTAACCAATTTAGCAAACAGCACGCCGCCTGCAGTGTCAAATACGAATGCAAATAGACCCAGTCCCATTATAAGAGCAGTATCCCAGCGGAGGAAGTTTTCCGCCAGCATGGTTGAACCTATGGTAATACCAAGCAGTATGGTAACAAGGTTTGCAAGCTCGTTCTGGGCGGTTTTGCTAAGGCGCTCAAGAACGCCGCATTCCCTAATCAGGTTACCGAACATAAGCGAACCTACAAGCGGGGCGCTCATGGGCACCAATATTCCCGCAACCAGCGTTACAAATATGGGGAAAAGTATAAGGGAAGTTTTTGAGGAACGCTCCTCACGGTAGTTCATGCGGATAAGCCTTTCTTCCTTGGTAGTAAGCGCTTTAATTACCGGCGGCTGAATTACAGGTACCAGCGACATATAGCTGTATGCCGCAACTGAAATAGGCGCCATATAATCCTTAAGGCTAAAATGGTTAGCCACATAAAGCGTAGTGGGACCGTCCGCTGCGCCAATAATACCTATAGCGGATGCAAGTTTTAAAATAAGGTTCTCGTTGCCGCGGGTTTCCGGTAATACAACAGGTATCAACACTATGGCAGTGAGGAAGGTTGCAAATATGCCGAACTGTGCTGCAGCACCGAAGAAAATCATAGTGGGGTCTTTAAGCAGGGGGGAGAAGTCTATCATAGCTCCCACACCTATGAATATGAGTACGGGGAACAATTCGTTTGCAATACCCGCATCAAAGAGCACCCTCAAGAAGCCCGGAGCATCGGGGGTACCGATAGCCGAAGGCATCATGGTTTCAAGTACCGGCGGAAGGTTTGCCAGTATACAACCAAAGCCTATGGGAAGCAGAAGCGTGGGCTCATACTCTTTCTTAATCGCAAGGTAAATTAAAGTACCGGCGATTAAAAACATAACCAGTGTTTTCACACCTTCTCCGGAGAAGAGATATACTACGCCCGAAAACAAATCTCCGATAATTTTTCCAAAGTCCATGTTGATTCTTCCTCCTTTTTTTGGATATATTTTAAATTTCCATATAGAAACGTGGGCCCAATGGCGCATACCTGCGTGCGATCCATTTGCATACTCCGTCAAGACCGGGGTATATCATCCGCTCGGATATGTTAATATAGTCTAATTTGTCGCGGATTTCAAGTTTTATTTCAGACGGAATTATTATTCGCAGGAAAGCGTCTTTCAGGTTTGGTAGTTCGTCTATTATAGAACAGGGGTCGCTGGTAACCGAAAAGAGAGCATATTGGTTGGCTATGCGGTTTACCACTGAAGCAGGTTCAAAGAAAAACGCATAAGGAGTTGAAGATATCTCGCTGAGCTTATCAAAATCATCGGCGATATTATCAAGCATATCCATTGTAAACACATTGCATTGGTCGTTTAAGAGCAGTTTTCGCAGTTTTTCCGGCAAGTGTCGGTTAGTTATAGCCATATCGCAGCATATTATAGCGCCGTCCGTGTCAAACTTATTAATGTCTTCGGTGGCAAAATGTGCAGCAACAAGGGGGGAATAGGTCCAATCCAGAAGCCTTGTAGGAAGCCCGTGCTGCTGACCCATAGCAAGCACCTGCCAGAAGGAATCGCAGTCTCTAAGCTCGGCATAGCCATATTTTTTGAAGGAACGAATAATATGCCTTTCAAGGTCAAGGTGATTGGGGCAACAGCGGTTGAGGCTTGGGAATAAATCCCAATCCTTTGAAGAACTGCCCCTGAAAACACGGTTGTTGCGGTACCTTTTTATGGAAGAATCCCATGCGCCGTCAAAAACGCAGCTTAGCAGCTCATCCCAGCTGCCTACCGTTATTTCGCGCATAGATTCACCCCCAGAATGTTTTATATGGCGCATTATACGCTAATACACTTATTTGTTCAAGTAAAGATACCGTATATTTGACAGTAAAACTGCTAGGTACTATAATGCGGTTGGATTTGTGCGAAAGGAGGCATTGTATGTTCGGAAAGCGCTGCGATGGTTGGCTAGTAAAGGATGTAGACCCTTTGGTAGCCCTTACGCCCTATTTTATGCCTATGCGTTGCGATGCGCAGGTTATGCTGGGTTTTGATACAGATTTTGAAAAGCTTGCCAGATACGTGGTTAAAAAGGGAAGCGAGGGTTACAAAATAAGCTTCATGGATATAGTAATCGCAGCATATGTGCGTACTGTTTCAGAATTGCCTGAAATAAATCGCTTTATCGCAAATAAACGCATATATGCTCGTAAAGAAATAGTTGTAAGCTTTGCTGTGCTTCAAAGGTTTGGCGATGGAAAACACAATGAAAACACAGTAAAATGTAAGTTTGACCCCCGCGATACTATATATGATGTATCAGCCCGCCTTGAAAGGGAAATAGCCATAGCTAGGAAAGCTGATGCGGATAACCTAACTATGAAAGTTGTTCGTTTATTGCGTTATCCCATAGTTGCAAACATTATTGTTTGGCTTGCGCGCTTTTTGGACCGCTATGGACTGCTGCCCAAAATAGTAATTGATGCAAGCCCCTTCCATACTGGTCTGTTTGTTGTAAATATGGCGTCAATTGGTATGCCTGCAGTAAGGCACCATATATATAATTTCGGTACAACGCCTTTATTTGTATCCATGGGTGCAAATCAGCGCAGTTACTGTGTAGATAAGGATAGCAATATCAAGCGTACAAGGATAATGCCTTTTGGTGTTGTTGCAGATGAAAGGGTATGCTCGGGATATGTATATAGCAAGATGGTTTCCAAAATGCTTAAATATATAGGAAATCCCCACTTACTTGAAATCCCTCCCGAAACCGTAACCTTTGATGAGGGTCATGAATTTGGGCTTGAACCTATCAAAAAGAAACGCAGATTCTTCAGGAAAAGAAGAAAGCTAAGACGAGATACATACAATAAGGCAAGTTAAATTGTGAATAAAACGATTAACTCCCGGGAATTTATCGGGGGTTTTTTATGTTTTTATAAGAGTTATGAAACTAACATCGTTTAACTGGTACTGAAGCGTTTTATCAAGAGTGGATATTAGTAATATATGGACAAATTTAGCCTTTTCATATCATTGTAAATTAATCATAATTCGTGTATAATTGTTTGGCGAACATGGAAGTTTTTTCCGTGCGTTAATATTTAACCTATATTTGAGGAGGAAATGTGATGTCGAAATATGTGTATCTGTTTAAAGAAGGGGATGCGTCAATGCGCAATCTGCTTGGCGGAAAGGGCGCAAACCTTGCGGAAATGAGCAAGATAGGCCTTCCCGTGCCTCAAGGTTTTACCGTAACCACGGAAGCCTGTACCCGTTACTACCAAGATGGAAGGAAAATAGCTCCCGAAATAGAGGAGCAGATATATTCCGCGCTTCATAATGTTGAGAGCGAAGCCGGAAAGGTATTTGGCGACCCAGAGAACCCTTTCCTAGTTTCAGTCCGCTCGGGTGCACGCGCATCTATGCCCGGCATGATGGATACCATATTAAACCTAGGTCTTAACGACGTATCTGTTGAAGGGCTTGCAAAGCTTTCCGGTAACCCGCGTTTTGCGTATGATAGCTATCGCCGCTTCATTCAGATGTTTGCAGACGTAGTTATGGAAGTAGATAAAGACCTATTCCACAATGCCCTTGAAGATATGAAGGCTAATAAAGGCGTCACTCAGGATAATGACCTTGATGGCGATGATTTAAAAGCGCTTGTAGACGAATTCAAGAAGATATACTCTGATGCCGTTGGTGAGGATTTCCCGCAGGATCCTAAAATACAGCTTATGGAATCCATTAAGGCTGTATTCCGTTCATGGGAGAACCCCCGTGCTGTATACTACCGCCGCATGAATGATATTCCTTCAAGCTGGGGTACAGCGGTAAACGTGCAGGCAATGGTGTTTGGTAACCTCGGCGATGACAGCGGCACAGGTGTTGCCTTTACACGCAACCCCGCAACGGGCGAAAATAAAATATACGGTGAATATCTTATGAATGCCCAAGGTGAGGACGTTGTTGCAGGTATACGCACACCCCATCCTCTGGATGATATGAAAGAAGAATTGCCCGAAATATACAAGCAGTTCTCCGACATTACCGATACGCTTGAAAAACATTACCGCGATATGCAGGATATTGAATTTACAATTGAGCGTGGCAAGCTGTATATTCTGCAAACCCGCAATGGTAAACGCACTGCACAGGCGGCAGTTAAAATTGCGGTAGATCTTGTAGATGAAGGTATGATAAGTGAAGATGAAGCGGTGCTGAAGGTAGATCCTAAACAGCTTGATGCCCTTCTGCATCCGACATTTGATGCAGAAGCGCTGAAAAAAGCTACTCTGCTTGCAACAGGTCTTCCTGCATCTCCCGGTGCCGGTTCCGGTAAACTTTATTTTACCGCTGATGAAGCGGCAGATGCCGGAAGGCGCGGGGAAGATGTAGTACTTATCCGTGATGAAACAACTCCTGAAGATATCGAAGGCATGGACTATGCTAAGGCGATATTAACAGCCCGCGGCGGCATGACCAGCCATGCGGCGGTTGTAGCCCGTGGTATGGGAAGACCTGCCGTTGTAGGCTGCTCGGCGCTTCGTATAAGTGAGGCTGCAAGGGAAGTGCGTATAGGGGACAAAGTGTTCAAGCAAGGCGATACAGTAAGTGTAGACGGCAGCACAGGCAAGATATACGAAGGTATAATTCCAAGCGTTGAAGCGAAAGTATCCGGAGACTTCGGTCGCCTTATGGGCTGGGCGGATTCTGTAAGGTGCTTAAAGGTGCGTACCAACGCTGATACCCCAAGAGACACCAAACAGGCGGTTGAATTTGGCGCCGAAGGCATAGGTCTTTGTCGTACTGAGCACATGTTCTTTGAAGCTGACAGGGTAAAGGCAATGCGTGAGATGATACTCTCCGATACACAGGAGCAGCGCAAGACAGCACTTGATAAAATACTTCCCTTCCAGCAGAAAGACTTTGAAGGTATGTTCAAGGCGCTTGAAGGCAGACCCATGACCGTGCGTTATCTGGATCCTCCTCTGCATGAGTTCCTTCCCCAGAAGAGCATGGTAAACGAAATAAAAGAAATCGCTGAGGAACTTGGAACAACAGTAGAAGAACTAAACGATAAGATAGACGAACTGCATGAATTCAACCCCATGATGGGGCATCGTGGCTGCCGTCTAAGCGTAACCTATCCTGAGATAGCTCAGATGCAGACCCGTGCTATAATGCAGGCTGCTATAAATGTACGCAAAGAAGAAGGCTACGACATAGTGCCTGAGCTTATGATTCCGCTCATTGGTTCAAAGGCAGAGCTTAAATATGTAAAGAATATCGTTGAAGAAACCATAAAGGAAGTGTTTAAGGAAAACAATACCGAGATTAAATATCATATAGGAACTATGATAGAAATTCCTCGCGCCTGCCTAACCGCAGATGAAATTGCCGAGGAGGCGGACTTCTTCTCCTTTGGTACTAATGACTTAACGCAGATGGGCTTTGGCTTCAGCCGTGATGATGCAGGTAAATTCCTCGAATCCTACTACGCAAGCGGAATACTGGAGTTTGACCCCTTTGCCAGACTGGACTTTGACGGTATAGGAAAATTCGTTGAGATGGCAGTAAAACTTGGCAGAAAAACCAAGCCGGAACTTAAAATTGGTATATGCGGTGAACACGGCGGTGACCCTGCTACCGTTGAGTTCTGCCACAACACAGGGCTGGATTATGTTTCTTGCTCGCCCTTCCGTGTGCCTATTGCCCGCCTTGCGGCAGCGCATGCAGCAATAAAGGAAAAGATGGCGAAATAATACCATACAAAATTGCCCGTGCGTAGTTTCTCTATGCACGGGTTTTTAATTTTATGATTTTTTTATTTCTTTGTTGCGAAGACTACAAAACGGCTTGCAAAGTAGTTAAAAACCACCACAAGTACGTTCATGAATATTTTTACATATGAATGCCCTAGGTTAAGTGCATATATGCATAGGTTATAACCTAGCACATCAAATAATATATAGCTTAATATCCTAGCAGACACGAATAGAAAAAACTCTTTTAATTTATCTTTAGTATCTTTCGCATCTGAGGAGAATACATATTTTCTGTTAGTTACAAATGCGAATAGCACGCTTATTATCCAGCCAAGAGCGTTTGAAACATTTAGTATGGCTGCATGCATGAAACTGCCTTTTATATGGTTTTCAGGTTTCAATATGGCTGTCAGTAAGAAATACACCGCCCAGTTTACAAGTGTAGTGAGTACGCCAAAAACCGTATATAGTATTAGTTGTCTAGTTTCCTTGTTATTTAATAGTTTTTTTATTCTGTCAATCACTTTTTATCTCCCTATCCGTTTCTCCGCTATCTCCTCTAGCATAGCCAAGGCTTAAAAGGCAAGCTTTTTCCATCCTTGTGGATGTTTTCTTTCTAGCCTGTGTGTAGCAAAAATAGTTATCCCCTATTTCAGTTACTACTATATTACCGTGTTTTATATTATCATCTTCAGTCCATATAGCTTTTATTTTTCTATTGTGTTTAAGAGAATAGCTTAAAAAGCGCTCAATCATTTTTTGCCTCGTATACCGATATGCTGCTTGATGAATATACTTTATTGTATAGACTGTCAAAGGTTTCTAAATCAGCATCATATCTTGCGATTTCATGTGGGCTTAGAAATATATAATCAACGCCGTATTTATCCAGTATTTTATGGTTTTCTGGCTGCACGTAGAACGCGTATATATCCATCTCTCTTTCGGATATATTAAAACCGTGGTAATAAAGCCATGAAGCGGGACCGCATACTATATTCCTGCCTGCAAGGCTTGAAACGGGGTTTATATGCTGAGTGCCGCATATGAATGTATCGTCTTTTTCGGTGTTATCTATAATCCACTTGGAAAGCTCTACATCTTCGCTTGAAAACATCATATAATCGCTGTTTATTTCCCTTGCTATTGAAAGCGTTCCTGTTAGAAAGAACACAAGGGCGCAAAGCATAGCGAGCACTTTTCTTGACCTGAAACTTTTTAAACTGTCGTATATAGAAAAAATATATTCTGATATTGGTATAACGCATAATGCATACCATACATAAAAAAGCTTATTGTTGTCGTATATATTAGGCTGGAAGCGTATAAATTCTGCAGGCAGAAATATAGCAAACGCACCTATATATATAAAGCGCCATTTGTTGTTTTTTTCAAACAGCGAAAGTATTAGGAATATAAAGGGGAGACCTATGTTTTTAATATAGAACCACAGGTAATAATCCTTCATGCCTCCATCGCCGTTTACCCAGTTGAACTGAAAGCTTAAAAAATGTCCGCTTGATGATGACTGCTCAAATGTAAAGGCGAAAAGCTGCGGAATGGACAGCACACCAGCCACAAAAACATATATAAGCCAAGGTTTTATACGCTTTCTTTTTACAAGGTCTACTATAAGCCATGCGAAGCTCAAAAGTACAAGCGCTAAAAAGCTGTGAGTATGTATAAGCGGCATAGCGCCGGATATTATACCCAGAAGGACTATTTGGCGTATATCGTAACTATCCTCAGACATAAAATCATATAGTAGGTACATGCAGGGGAATAGGAATGTCCAGCCGGCTAAAAAAGTACGCTGAGGTATGAGCATATCTACTATTATATTGCTCCACCTTAAATTGTATCTGCTAAATTCTGCGTGGTTTGCGGGTGTCTGGTAAAAGCCGTTTAGTATGGTGGATAGACGCTCAAACCATATGCCGTTTTGCAGCTCGTTGCTGCCCTGCTCTCCAAGGCTTACTCCCGCCATATCAAGCGGATATAAAAAACCCAGCCCTCCGTTTATAAAAAGCAGCAGTGCAGCAAGTAATATCGCACGCTTGTCATTTGAAATACGCATTGCAAAAAGTACAAAGCCGGAAAAAACAAGAAATGCCATTATAACAGCGGGAAATATTATGCTGAACCTGAGACTGCTGCCAAACAGCAGAAAACTTGTTGAAAGGCTGTCCATAAGGAAGGGGTAGGATAATCTCTCGGGCGGGAATATATTGTAAGCAGCTGGAAATTTAGCGTTTTTTAGCGATGTTGCAATGCTAAGGTGTAGAGGCAAATCCCCATATGTGGATTGCCCTACATGCAGTGCGCCGTCTACTGGTCGCAGTACATGTGTGTGCAGCAGGTATGCACATAGTATGCTAAGCGGAATTGCTATAACAAGCACTGTTTTAAGCTTTTTAACATCGTTATTATCAAAGGGTAGGGGAGAGAGGTCGCCCCTTAATTTATATACAAAAAATGTAAGCACAGCCAAAATAAACAGCGCAATAATATGACTTTCAGTAGAAAAAGAAATAAAAAACGCTGCAAGCGCAGGCAGCCACATAATAAGCAGTATACCAAACACCATGCCAAGCCATAGCCTGTATATAAAAGTTTTTTTTGGGAGTACATACTGCACAATTAAAACTCCGCATATTTCAAACAATATAAAATACAATACTGCAAGCATTACTCATCAACCTCTGCAAGCCTTAGCATTTCCTGCCTCAGTGTAGTACATATGCGTTTCTTTTCGTCTTCAAAGTCGTTTTCGTGGTTGTATGTTATGTAATCTCCAAAGCTAAGCCTTCTGCGCTTGGAATCCGCATACATGGGTATAAAGCGGCATGCCTTGTCTGTTTTCTGGTGGTATAGGGGAGCAACGAGTACAAAGCCGTCAAAAAATTCGCTAACACCGCTTTTTAGATACAATGAATTTTCCTCAGATAGCGGGTTTTCAGGAAATATAAGTATATTATCGCCCGCTTGCATATAGCTTACAGTTTCTCTGAACGTTCTAATGAGCTTTTTGGGGCTATTCTTATATACGGGAATACCGTCCGCAGAATGCATCGCCCAGTTTATTATGGGAGCCAGCATTTTTGAAAGCGGCAGCTTCCAGGAATCGGGCATCCATTCCTGCCTTAAAAATGTTCCCTCGTATATGTGCTTAACGGTTTGGGTTTTATCCATCATCTGGTTGGTTATCCAAGGGCGGAACTGAAAGGGCATATATATATAGCAACTTATAGGACCGTATACTTCACAGTGGTTGCATATGAATACATTGCTTATGCCGTCTTCTTCCGGCACTTTTTCGCTGCCTACGACCTGCACACCTAAAAATAATGATATAAAACGCCCAAGCAACCTAAGCCCATATCTCCTGCGGTTTGCGCGAATTATAACTTCCTCAAGCTGTTTTTGAAGGGGTATATTGGTTTCTCCGCTCTTTGTAAGCATTAGGTAGTTATGCAGCTTTTGCATATGATGTTTTGTAAGAGGAAATCTTAGTGTCGTAAGTATTGCAAGCGCTGCCAGCACAAGGGCAGGCAGTATAAGCGCCGGCTGCCATGCAGCAGGGTTTATGCTGCTGCCGTTTTCAAGAAAGGCGATAATAGTAAGACCTATAAGTGCGAGCATCTGTCCCTGAAGTGTAGAGTAGGATATAATAATCGGTATTGCCTGTCGTGTTTTATAGGCAGTATCACTATCAAGCGCGAATAGAAGTACCTCAGACATTCCGTTGTTTATTTTAGATAGCGCTACTAAACTTAGCATAACACCGGCTGAGCAGCTTACAAGCGACAGGTATCGCCAAATATGCTCGGGCTTATAAAGCTGTTTCCAGAATATGATTAGGCTCAAAATCCATAATATTAAACCGAACAAAAGCAAGTTGCCGTAGTCCTTAATGTTTTTTTGCGCTAATATAAAGCGTATAGCCTGTACTATTATAAGCTGTGTGGCATGCGTTACCAGTAAAGAGAAGAATACGGTGTGGGCGCTTGTGGCAATAAATGAATATATGAGTATCATAGTAATCTGTATCGCAGATATACAAAGTGCAAGCATATTAAGGAACACATGATAGGAACTTATTCCTTCCGCTTGTTTTATAGCGGCTTGGCTTATGGTTTGTGGTTTTGGAAACGGATATGTTTTTCCGCTTCTTAAGCTGAAACCCTCCATTAAAGAACTTATAACATAGGCGCCGAGCAGATACCAAGCAGTTTCGCTTGATTGAGTTGAGAACACCAGCGCGGTAACTATAATGGTAAATAGTAGGTTTAACTCAATTAAGCGTATTCGTTTTTGTACTAAGCTCATTTTATATGCAATGGGAGATGACATCATTCTGCTAAATACAAGCGAGCGCAGTGTGGTAGCCAGTACAAGCCCAAATATTATCCATAGGTTTTCTATGCCTACTGCCTTAGGGTATATGATAATAAGAGTTAGGCTTACTAGAAAAGAAATACAGGTTAATATGTATAAAACAATTTTTGCTTTTTCTCCTATAATGCTGCGGTAATTTTTGTTAAAAAGGTATTTAACCGCAAGGCTTGCAACCTGTCCTGCCAAATAAAGGGCGCCGCCATATATAGGTTTATTTACAAGCGCATTTGAAGCCAGTATACAGAAGATGAAATTATATAAAGTGTGCAATGAAGGCAGCAGGAAAGACGTGCCGTTTGCATTTAAAGCCATTACAACCTCCTTGGGAGTAGAACACCCATCGAGTATTATAACATAAGTTATTCAGTCTTAAAAAAGCGCTCACGCCTGCTTTTAGGCAGATACCTTATTAATTGTTTACATACGTTGCCGGTAACAAGCCCGGTTACTACGCCAACAAGCATAAGTATTGCCATATAGTAAATAAGTTTTGTGGTTTGAAGCTGCCACATGGCTACTGTCACCTGTCCAACGTTGTGCAGCACGGCTCCTATAACCCCCGCGCCTATGCAGCTTACTTCTTTAAGCAGATATATAGCAACTATCATACCCAGCATTGAAAGAGTGCCGCCTGCTAAGCTGTATATCATGGCATTGGGGTTGCCGAATAGAAAACCGCTGAGTAAAACCTTTGAAAGCATAAGCCCCAAGGAAAAGGGTATACCCAGCCAATATAATGAAAGAAGCAGTACGCTGTTGGACAACCCCAGCTTTATACCCGGCACACCTGTTGGTATTTGGTACTCTATATAGCCTATAACAAGCATGATAGACAGAAACATTGCACCTATTGCTAAACGCTTAGTATTTTGCATGCACACCTCCTAAATGGTTGCAATAGAATGATAGCACAGCCAAATATCCCTTGCAAGGGAATGAAAGGGGAAAAATATTTCATGCAAAATTAGGGATAAATGGTCAAAAAATGGTTGTTTTATAGGAGGTTTTTGCATATTTATAGTTTTTTGTGCAAAAATTTGTTTGTTAATATTGACAATGAGGATATGTTTATGTGATAATTGGGGTACCTTGTAGCACATGGTATTTGTAGGTGCTGCATCGTTAAAATTTTAATGGAGGTTTCTTATCATGAAGAGAATCACGAGCATCCTACTGATGATGGCAATGCTTCTATCCCTTACAAGCTTTGCGCTTGCCGAAGGCGACAACTGGAAGGTTGCAGTACTCACCGGTACGGTTTCCCAAGGCGAGGAAGAGTTCCGTGCTGCTGAAAAGGCAGTAGAAAAATACGGCGCAGATCGCATCGTTACCGCGACTTATCCTGACCAATTCATGTCTGAAATGGAAACTACGGTATCCCAAATAGTTGCTCTTGCGTCAGATCCTGATGTGAAAGCTATAGTAATGTGCCAGGCAGTTCCGGGCGCAAAGGCGGGCTTTGAAAAAGTTCGCGAAATGGGCAGGGACGATATTCTGCTCGTTGCTGGTGTAGCACAGGAAGACCCTGCTGCAATTTCAGGAGCATCTGACGTTGTCCTTTATGCTGACGAAATTAAACAGGGCGACCTTATTATGGAAAAGCTTGCTGAGTGGGGCGTAGATGTGTTTATCCATTATTCATTCCCGCGTCACATGGCTATGGAGCTGATAGTTGCAAGGCACAACCTGCTCAAAGAAAACGCTGATGCACTTGGAATCGAGATGGTAGACGTAACCGCTCCCGACCCCACTGCAGAAGCAGGTCTCTCCGCATCGCAGCAGTTTATCCTTGAAGATGTACCGCAGCAGATGAAGAAATACGAAGGCAAGAAGGTTGGCTTCTTCACCACCAACTGCGGCATGCAGCCCTCACTACAGACAGCAGTTCTAAATGAGCCCAACGCCTACTATCCGCAGCCCTGCTGCCCCAGCCCCTACCATGCCTTCCCCGCAACGCTGGGTCTTGAGCTGGAAGTCGGTGCCGATAACGAAGATGCTCTTCGTCAGATAGCTGCAAAGCTTAACGAAAAAGATGCAGCCGGTCGTTTCTCTACATGGCCAGCTCCTATAAACATGGTCATAATTGAGCTGGGCGTCGATTATGCGGTTGAATACATTACGAGCGGTGCCACTGAGCGCAATGACAGTGAGAAAATATTCGCTCTGTTCGAAGAAAAAATACCCGGTATCAGCGTAGCAAAATACGTAGACTCCGAAGGCAAAGAATTTGATAACTATTACATTCTAGCTCTGCCGCCCGTAAACTTCGAAGACTACCTGTAATCCGATAATCTTTACGTAAAACACAATAGCCCGCCCATAAGTGGGCGGGCTGTTTGTATAAGGAGGTCTGTTTTGAAGGACAACTATATACTAGAAATGCAGGGCATTACAAAGCGCTATGATGAAAATACAGTGCTGGAAGATGTTAACCTGTCAGTCCGCCCGGGCGAGATACATGCACTGCTTGGAGAAAACGGTGCAGGCAAATCAACCCTTATGAATGTGCTCTTTGGTATGCCTGTTATTCATAATACCGGAGGTTTTGAAGGGCAGGTTTTTTTAGATGGTGAAAAAGTTGACATAAGCTCTCCCAATGAGGCAATGCAAAAAGGCATAGGCATGGTACACCAAGAGTTTATGCTGCTGCCTGAATTTACCATTACAGAAAACATAAAGCTTAACCGAGAAATAACTGCTCCAAACATAGTAAGCCGTGTGTTTGGCAAAAACCTTGAAACCCTTAATATGCCCGCTATGGCAAGCGATGCGCGTAAAGCGCTTGACGCTGTTGGAATGGGTATAGATGAATATATTCAGGTTGCAGGTCTGCCTATAGGCTATATGCAATTTATTGAGATAGCCCGCGAGATAGACAAGACAGGCATAAAGCTGCTGGTGTTTGATGAACCCACTGCAGTACTTACCGAATCTGAGGCGGATAACCTTATCAAGGTTATGAAAAAAATTGCAGCAAGCGGAATAGCTATCATACTTATAACCCATAGGCTGGATGAAGTTATAGAAGCTGCGGATTCCGTTACCATATTAAGGGATGGTAAACTCGTCGCCAATTGTGAAACCAAGGATACAACCACCATTCAGCTTGCAGAGCTCATGGTAGGCAGAAGGGGCGAAAGTGTTGTAAGTATAGAAAGACGCGAGCTTGCAACAGATAAAATCGCGCTTGAGGTTAGGGATTTACATGTAGATATGGCGGGTGAGGAAGTCAAAGGCGTTGATTTTAATGTATATGAGGGCGAAATCTTCGGCATAGGCGGCCTTGCCGGTCAGGGTAAGATAGGCATACCGAATGGTTTAATGGGTTTGTATGAGGCAACAGGTGAAGTGAGCTTCTATGGTAAACCTATTAAACTGGGCGATCCTAAAATTCCCCTGTCAAACGGAATGGCGATGGTAAGCGAAGATAGAAAAGGCGTAGGTCTTATGCTGGATGAGTCCATAGAGGACAATATAGTTTTCAACGCAATGCAGGTAAAGGACGAATACCTTGTTAAATTCCCGCTATTTTCGCTTAGGGATAGCTCTAAAATACGCAAGCAGGCGGAGAGCATGATTGAGGAACTGGATATCAGGTGTACTGGGCCCGAGCAGCATACAGGCACATTGTCCGGAGGTAATCAGCAGAAAGTGTGTATAGCAAAAGCGCTTACTTTGCAGCCTAAATTCCTCTTTGTATCAGAACCCACTCGCGGCATAGATATAGGTGCTAAAAGGCTTGTTCTTAACACCTTGGTGCGTTTAAGCCGTGAAGAGGGCATTACGATAATGATGGTATCTTCAGAGCTTCAGGAGCTTCGCTCCATAGCCGACCGCATAGCCATAGTATCAAAGGGTGAAATAGTGGATATACTTCCGCCTGATGCCCCCGATGTGGACTTTGGCCTTGCCATGAGCGGCATTAAGCCCGATACCCATAGGGAAGAGAGGGAAGAAGCATGAAAACCGGTTGGAGAAATGTATTAGTAGCTGCTCTTAGCATACTAGGGGTAGTTTGTATAGTAATAGGCGCTATAAATATGCCAAAGCGCACATCGGAGGAAGGCTTAAATATAATTCAAAAGCTTAGGGTGCGCTCCCTGTTATCCGCAGTTGGTGATGGCGTTGTAGATTCATACATTGCTATCGCTAAGAAAAACGCCACCGCTGAGGTTAAGAAAAAGGGCGGTTCCATGAGCGATATTAGAAAAGCTGTGCAGGAAGCCGAAGAAAAAGTACGCCTTGAATATCAGGACGCTGAAACGAACTACCTAGATAAGGATGTTACTGATGTAAAGAACAGGCTCGAAGATTTTGACATAGCCCTTGGTAAATACGCGGATGAAAAAGTAAAGGCAGAAAGAGAATATAGGGAAGCCCATATGGCGGAAGCTGAAGCGTTGGCAGAAAAAAAGCGCGAGGAAGCGAGCGCACAAGGGCTTGAAGCGCCGCCTGAAGAAACCATAACCGTGGATATGTCAGGCTTTGAAGCTACAGAGCAGATGATTGCACTTCGTGCAGAGGCAGATGAAGCGTACAAGAAGCTAGGTCTTGCTCTTATGGAAATAGAGCCGCAGCTTAGTAAGGATGCGCTTATCACACTTCAGCAGAGGGTCGAAAGTATTCTCTATCACGAAGAGCGCGATTTTGCTACCCTATACGATGGGTATAGCACATTTTCAGGCACTGATGTTCTGGATGATGTAAATAAGGCTAAGCTTATCAGATACGCTGATGACTTTATCACGGTAGGCGTAGCGCTGCTCATAGCTGCACTTGCGATATTCTTCTACGAAACTATAGTTAAGGCGATGGGCGTACCAAGGCTTATTATAAGCCTGTTCTTTGTGCTGCTATGCGTAGGCGCCCTGCTGTTTGATCTTAGCTTGCCTGCTCTTCTTGGAAATACGGTTGTCCGTATGGGCATGAATTCTATAATGGTGCTGGCAATGTTCCCCGGCATACAGTGCGGTATAAGCCTAAACTTAGGACTTCCTATAGGTCTTGTAGCGGGGCTGCTTGGAGGCCTTATGGCGATTGAGTTTGAAATACCAGGCGTTCAAGGTTTTGTGTTCGCGCTTGCAACAGGTTCTGCGATAGCTGCCGTAGCAGGATACTTCTATGCAAAACTTCTAAACCGTCTTAAAGGCTCTGAAATGTCGGTTACAACGTATGTAGGTTTTTCAATAGTATCTCTTATGAGCATAGCATGGCTAATGCTTCCATTCAATTCACTTAAATTAAGGTGGCCGCTTGGCACAGGCCTTCGTAACACCATAGGCCTTGATAAGTCTAACTTCTGGCGCATACTTGATAATTTCCTTGCCTTTAATATAGGGGGTTTTAGAGTACCTACCGGGCTTCTGCTTTTCATGGCAGTGTGTTGTTTCCTGGTATGGCTTTTCAGTAGGTCTAAAACGGGTATAGCCATGCGGGCGGTTGGTAACAACAGGCGCTTTGCTCAGTCGACGGGTGTAAATGTAGATAAAATGCGTACAATAGGTACGGTGCTGTCAACGGTGCTAGGTGCAATAGGAATACTCGTTTACTCTCAAAGTTATGGCTTTATGCAGTTATACACTGCTCCAAGGCAGATGGGCTTTGTTGCCGCTTCTGCAATACTGATTGGTGGAGCTTCCACCACAAGAGCGAAGATAAGCCATGTAATAATAGGTACTTTCCTTTTCCAAGGAGTTCTTACGCTAGGCATGCCTGTTGCAAACGAACTTGTGCCGGGCTCAACCATATCGGAAACGATGCGTATATTGATTTCAAACGGTATAATTCTCTATGCGCTAACTAAGTCAGGAGGGGATACACGTGGCTAAGAAAAATATACGCACCATACTAAGAGAAAACGCAGTTACGATAATGTTTGTCGTGCTGTGCATAATAGGATTGTATTTTTCCGGACAGTCTGTATCCTTTGTTATGTACGAATTGTTCGGCAGAATAAGCCGTAACGCTTTTCTGGTGTTAGCGCTTATAATACCTATAATCGCCGGTATGGGGATTAACTTTGCAGTTACTATAGGCGCTATGGCGGCGCAGATTTCAGCCCTATGGATAGTTGAGTGGGGCATAGGCGGGCTTGGCGGTTTTATGCTGGCAGTGCTTATGACATTGCCTATAGCTGCTGTGTTCGGTTTTCTGATAGGCAAACTACTAAACAAGATGAAAGGGCAGGAGATGATAGGTGGTCTTATACTGGGCTATTTCGCAAATGGACTATATCAGCTGTTGTTCCTTTTCATATTCGGCAACATAATACCGCTAAATGCGCCTGGGCTTGTTATAAAAGGCTCAAGCGGGGTTGCGAATACGATAAATCTGGCGAGTGAAAACGGCATAAAATACGCGCTTGACGGTATGCTCCGTATGCCGGTAAAGGATGCCGTATACTGGGCTGCGGGTATAGGTATAGCCATAATGCTTATATTGCTTGCGCTTAAAAAGGCGGATCGTAAAAAGGCAATCAATTCCTGCATTGCGCTTGCTTTAGCGGCGGGTCTAATAACGATTCCTGCGGTGAATGAGCTGTTTAGCTTAGCTTCAGTACCTACTGTTACCTTCATAGTTATACTTATGCTTTGCTTGTTTAATAATGCTCTGCTTAAAACCAAGCTCGGTCAGCAGTTCCGGGCGGTAGGTCAAAATAGGGTTGTTGCAAACGCTGCCGGTATAAATGTAGACAGAACGCGTGTAATCGCTATAATGATTTCCACCGTACTTGCCGGCTGGGGGCAGCTTATATTCGTGCAGAATATGGGTTCTTTCCAGACATACGGAGCGCATGAGCAGGTAGGTCTGTATGCAGGCGCTGCGATACTGGTTGGCGGTGCGTCAATTAAAAAGGCTACGAACGGTCAGGCTCTTCTTGGAACAATACTGTTTCACCTTCTGTTTATTGTTGCACCTGCAGCGGGCAAGAATATATTCGGCGACGCGGCGGTTGGAGAATACTTCAGGGTGTTTATTTCCTATGGTGTAATAGCCTTGGCGCTTGTCATGCATACTTGGAGGGGCGTAAAGAAAAAGAAGGACAAACAACCCGAGATGGAAAAAGCATAAAACTTACTATACACCTTGCAAAAGTGCAGGGTGTATTTTTTTGGGTTTTAAAGTATAATGTTCCTTAGGAGGCGTGTATGGAAGATAGGGATAGCAGAAGGCTTAAGATAATACAGCTGCAAAATGAGATAATCCGCAATATGACGGAGAAGAACCTTAAAAACGTAGGGGAGGATATATGGGGTAGCCCAAATACTCCGCCCCCCGGCTACCCAAAGGTGCCGGATGTTTTTTCGGATAGTATGAGCGAAGAAAAGGAAGCAGAAGAGCAAAATAAAAAAGAAAAGCCTAAGGAAAATATAGAGGATTTAAAAAAGGAACTTAACGAATATATAGGTCTTGATACCATAAAAAAAGAGGTGGACAGCCTTATTAATCTGGTATCTATATATAAGCTTAGGAAAGAACATTCCCTGCCCTGTGAGGATCTTTCGCTGCATATGGTGTTTACAGGCAACCCCGGAACAGGTAAAACTATGATAGCAAGGCTCATGAGCAGGATATACCATTCGCTTGGTATACTAAGCAAAGGTCATCTGGTTGAAGTTGATAGGAGCGGGCTTGTTGCGGGTTATGTAGGGCAGACTGCAATAAAAACCGGCGAAGTTATAGAAAAAGCTTTGGGCGGCGTGCTTTTTATAGATGAAGCCTACGCACTTACAAATAGAGGTGTGCAGGACTATGGCAGTGAAGCTGTTGAAACTCTGCTTAAAGCCATGGAAGATAATAGGGAGGATTTAATCGTAATAGTAGCTGGCTATACCGATCTTATGAAGGATTTTATTGAATCCAATCCCGGGCTTGAATCCCGCTTTAATAGATACATGCATTTTCCTGACTATACAGTGGATGAAATGATGGGTATATTCAATCTCCGCATGAAAAAAGCGGGCTATGAGCTTGACCCAGAAGCCGTGGAACCTCTGCGCGAGCTGCTTGAGGAAAAGAGCGAGGATATAGCATCATTCGGCAATGCGCGCGGTGTGCGTAATCTATTTGAACAAGCTATATCAAGGCAGGCGAATAGGCTTGCGGGTAAGCAAAGCATAAGCAGGGAAGAGCTTATGCTCCTAACTAAGGAAGACATTATCCCTGAAGATACAAAGGCGGCAGATAAATGAAGTGGATTAAAGCAACCGTTGAAACAAATACCATAGGCGCAGATATACTATGCGAGCAAATTCGGATTCTTGGCGCTGCGGGGGCTGAGGTTGTAGATTCCGCAGATATTCCAAGCTACGAACAAGCGCTTAGCCAGTTTGAGCTTATAGATGATAGTATTAAAGGACCGCCAAAAGGCGTGGTGTTTGTAAGGGCATGGCTTGGTAGCGATGATAGCGTAGCTGTGCTTCGTGAAAAGCTTGCATTATTACCTAAGCAAACAGGGCTTGAACTTGGAAGCTTAAGGCTAAGCATTGATGCTGTTGACGATGAAGCGTGGAAAGATAAATGGAAACAGGATTTTGGCATACTCCATATAGGCAAGAATTTTGTTATAAAACCAAGCTGGGAAAACTACGAGCCAAAGCAGGGCGAAATAGTAATTGAAATAGACCCGGGTCTTGCGTTTGGAACGGGGCTGCATGAAACGACTTCTCTTTGCCTTGAGCTTATGGAAAAATATTTGTTCTCTGATTGTAATGTGCTTGATATTGGCACAGGCAGCGGTATACTTTCTATTGCGGCAGCAAAACTTGGCGCAAAAAAAGTTGTTGCGGTAGATTTAGACCCACTAGCTGTAGAAGCCGCAAGTAATAATGTTATAGATAACGGCGTTCAAGACAAGGTGTCCATTATTGAGGGGAATTTAACAGACGATGTAAATGGAAAATTTGATATAGTATTTGCAAACATTTTAGCTGAAGCAATATTAAAGCTTATACCGTCTATGCATAGCGTGCTTAATGAAGGCTTATTTATATCATCGGGAATAGTAGAAGAAAAGAAGGATATAGTTACAGAAGCGCTAAATAATGCCGGCTATCAGATAATAGAAGTACTTATAAAAAACGAATGGTGCGCAATATGCGTTAAAAAATCAGCCGATGCATAGTTTTTTTGTTGATGAAATCCGCCAAGGCAAGGCGTATTTAAGTAAGGATGATTTTCACCACGCCAAACGCGTTCTGCGCCTTAAGGATGGGGAAGAGGTTAATATAATACATGCAGGTGTGCGCTACATTGCAAAGTATTCAATTTCTAAAGCTCATGCCGAAATTATAGATACACTTCCAAGCAATGAAGCAAGCGCAAAAATTACTCTGTACCAAGCCATATTAAAGGGCGATAGGATGGACTATGTTTTCCAAAAGTGCACGGAAATAGGCGTTGTAGAGTTTTTCCCCTGCGTTATGAAACGTTGTGTCGCAAGAGATGCGGATAATAAGCTTAAGCGTTGGCAGCGCATAGCAAAAGAGGCGGCTTGCCAGAGCGTAAGAAGTATTGTTCCTAAGGTAAATATGCCTATTACAACAGAGGAAATGGCGGATAGGCTTTTAAGGCACGAACTCGCGATAATTCCGTGGGAAAATGCTGAAGGCAGGGGACTGCGAGATGTATATATGGGCGAAAAGGATATAGCTATAGTTATAGGTCCTGAAGGCGGCATAACCGAAGAAGAAATAGATATGCTTGGCGTTAATACTGTAACGCTAGGCAAGCGAATACTGCGCAGTGAAACTGCGGGGTTAGTCGCAGCAACTGGAATATTATTGCTATCGGGGAATATGGAATGAAAACCGTAGCCTTCCATACGCTGGGCTGCAAGGTGAACCAATACGACAGCGAAGCCATGCTTTCGGAATTTATAAATGCAGGTTATGAGCATGTTGCTTTTGATGAAAAGGCGGATATATATGTAATAAATACCTGCATAGTAACTCATACAGGTGAAAGAAAAAGCTTTCAGATGATAAGGCGAGCCAAGCACAATAACCCGGATGCTTTTATTGTGGTTGCAGGCTGCCTTGCTCAAAGGGACGCTGAAAAGCTTGTAAAAGAAGGCGCAAACCTTGTCATAGGCAACAGCGATAGGAAGGAAGTAGTAAAGCTTATTGAAAAGGCGATTTCAGCGGAAAAATCCATTGTTCATGTTGAAGATTTACGCCATACGGATTTTGAAAACCTAAGCGTAGAAAGCTATTCAGAAAAGACCCGCGCCATACTCAAAATACAGGAAGGCTGCGATAGGTATTGTACTTACTGCATAATACCCTATGTAAGGGGAGGGGTAAGGAGCCGCAGCATTAAAAGCATAAAGCGGGAAACTAAAAAGCTTGTAAAAAATGGATACAGGGAAATAGTGCTTACTGGTATACATCTTTCAAGCTATGGTAGGGAGCAAGAAAGTATTAGCCTTATAGATGCTATAAGTACAGTAGCGGAAGAAAATATAGAACGTATAAGGCTTGGCTCGCTTGAACCAAGTATAATAGATGAGGATTTTGCTCGAAAAATAAAGGATATTCCCTCTGTATGCCCCCAGTTTCATCTGTCGCTGCAATCAGGTTCTGATACGGTATTAAAACGTATGGCAAGGCGTTATACAACTCAAGAATATGCAAATTCGGTAAATATTTTGCGTAATTACTATCCGGATTGTGCCACAACAACCGATGTTATATGCGGTTTTCCTGCTGAAACAGAGCAGGAACATGAGGAAAGTCTATCATTTGTAGATAAAATAGGCTTCAGCCGTGTGCATGTATTTCCCTACAGCAGAAGAAGCGGAACCGCCGCTGCTAAAATGAGCGGGCAGGTGTCAAAGGAAATAAAAACCCGAAGAGCAAGAGAAATGACAGCCATTGCTAAAAAATCTCAGGATAGATATGCCAAAGGTTTTTTAGGGAAAGTAGTATCTGTACTTTTTGAAGAAAAAACGTATAGTGGAGCCATAGGCTATACGCCCGAATATTTAAGGGTAGAAGCTGAAGGGGTTAAGCAAAATAGCCTTGCTAATGTAAAACTGGTAGAATATAGTAAGGGTGTATTTAATGGAGTGCTTATATAATGCTTAGCATATACAGAAGCGGTAATATATCGTGTCTGTAGAATAGAAATAATATTATAAGGACAATAAATGTCCAAAAAGGAGGAACATATGAAGGACTGTATTTTTTGCAAAATAGTAGAAGGTATAATACCTTCTACAAAATACTATGAGGATGAACACTGCTACGCTTTTTCTGATGCAAACCCCATGGCGCCTATACATATATTGATAGTGCCCAAAAAACATGTAGCCTCTCTTGCAGATTTAGAACAAATAGACGACGCTGCTCTGGCAGCCTGCCTTAGGGCTGCAGAAAAAATTGCTCAAAAACTTGGTGTAAAAGATGGATACAGACTTGCAAGCAACTGCGGAAAAAACGCTCATCAATCTGTACAGCATCTCCACTTTCACCTGCTTGCGGGTGAAAAATTGAGCCCTAAAATGGGTTAGTACACTAAAGGTTAGAAAACTGGCTGGATTATTGCTTATTGATTTATTTGTTAGACTATGAAAAATCAACATACAGTATTTCACCTAATAAAAAATATAAATAAGCTAATACTGTAGTTTGTATTCGTGGTTGCAGGTTAAACTGCAAAAACATAAATGGTCTTTGCTATGTTGCGTTAAAATAGTATTGTTGATAGTTTTTTCTGAATTTGTAACAGATAGATTTTTGTTAATATAATTCAAAAATCTATCTTTTTGTTTATATACAAACTCTTTGAAATATTCCTTGACAAACAAATCAACACAAAGTATAATATGTGCTAGATGGCGGGATTAATGCCAAATAATAAAAAAGAGGTGGTCTTTGTGAAGAAAATATTTAGTGTACTGCTATTTCTTTCAATTCTTTTGGGGGCATTTTCTTTTGCCTGTGCAGAAGAGTTGAGCGGTTCCTACCAATTGTGGATATCTGTAGAAGACTGGGGCGCAGTTGTTACGAGGGCAATATTGGCATTACCGGGCGAAGTGGCTCAAACAGATGTAGAGAAAGATACTTTTAACGTTATGGTTTCTCGACGCGATCTACGAGGAAACGATCCGCTTAAGCAATTAGGAACTAGAGAGGTGTTGAACGCTTATGTTTCTGATGCAGATGGAAATTCGCTTGAAAAAAATAATTATATTACGATTGACATGAAAATAGGTCCCAATATATCAGCTGCAAGCGCTCTTAATTATGCAACTGGCGCTAATGTTTGGGTGGAGCTGCAATACCTGTTCTGCCTAAATAAGCCTTTGACTATTGGCGAAACGGAATATAAAAACTTACCCGAATTAACGCTTTCTGGAATGCGCTATGATTTGATAGATAGGTTTGATTTCGGTATGAAAACCTATGGTGAACATACATTAAGGTATGCTTACTACAAGCCAAAGGACATTTATGAGAAGAGCCCCCTGCTGGTATGGTTACATGGTGGAGGCGAGGGCGGTAGCGATCCAACTATTCCGTTGGCCGCAAATAAAGCTACTGTGTTTGCTGATGATGACTTTCAAAATGCCATGGGTGGCGCATATGTGCTAATTCCTCAGTCGCCAACATTTTGGATGGACTCCATAAGCGGAAACCGTGGCGATGGAACAAGTGTCTATACAGAAGCACTTATGGAATTGATAAAAGATTTTGTTACAGACAATAATATTGATGAGGAAAATATTATTGTCGGCGGTCTTTCAAATGGTGGTTATCTAACGCTTGTTCTTGCGCGGGAATACCCCGAATATTTCTCGAAATATGTTCCGGTTTGCGAAGCTTTGGCAGATTCACTAATTACTGATGAGGATATTAAAACATATTCCGAACTCTCAATGTGGTTTGTTGCTGCTAAGACGGATGATGTAGTTGTTCCTGAGGATTATACAATTGCCACTTATGAACGTATAAAGGCGCTTGAACCTAAAGATGTGCATTTCAGTCTTTATGATAACGTAGTGGATAAGTCGGGTCTATACTTTAAAGATGGCGGAGAGCCGTACGAATATCAAGGACACTGGTCTTGGATTTATGTCTATAATAATGATATGATTACTACTACTAATGGCGAGGAAGTTTCAATGTTTGAATGGCTTGCCAAATAGACAGAATACATGATTGAAAAAATAACTCCTTATGCTCCGTCAAGTTTTGACGGAGCATTTTGATTATATAACTGGAAAAATGAACTTAAAAATAATCATAATTATTATAAAATTTTTATTATATAAACACTCTATTGAAAGGAATAGCTCAGTAATTTAGTTCCAAGTTTATGCAAAAATGCTTTACATAATAAAAAACAAATTTCCACTCAAATAAACTTGAGTTATTGCATAAAAAAATGTATAATGCGTCTAAACAGGTGGCCATGCTACCAAGTAATATTACAAAGGAGAGAATCCAATGAAAAAATCACTAGCACTTATTATGGCGCTGGTAATGGCTCTTAGCCTTATCGGTACTGTAAGCGCAGAGGGCGAAGTATACGTCTTCTGGTACACATTCGCAGATGTCTATTTAACAAGCGTGCGTGAAGCGCTTAACGAGGCTTTCGAAGCGAAAGACATCAAATTTATTGATAACGATGCCAATGCCACACAGGCAACGCAGAGCGATCAGATTAACACTGCGATAAGCGCAGGACCTGCGGGTCTTGTAGTAAACCAGGCGGAGAGCGGCGCTGCCGGCATCGCCCAGAACATACTTGATGTAGCCAAGGCGGCGGATCTGCCGATAGTATTCTTCAACCGTGCAATTTCCACCGATGATAACGAAGCGAAAGAAATAGTACTTTCATATGACAAGGCTGCATTCGTAGGCACTAACTTTGAGCAGGCCGGAAAAATGCAGGGCGACCTTATTGGTGATTATGTACTCGAAAACTATGACAAGCTAGATTTAAACGGCGATGGAGTAATCAGCTATGTAATGTTCAAGGGTGATGAAGCTAACATGGAAGCCATCTCCCGCACAAAGTATGGCGTAGAAAATGCAAACGCTAAGCTGGTAGCTGCAGGCAAGCCTGAGCTTAAATTCTATGACGATGCAAACGAAGACAAATATCTAGTTGACCAGGCAGGTACATGGTCCAACACCGCTTCCTTTGAATACATGAGCACCATTTTGGCACAGTACAACGCTGCAAACAACAACATGGTAGAGCTTGTAATCGCCAACAACGACGATATGGCGTTTGGCGCTGTAAACGCCCTTACAAATGCCGGCTATAACACCGGGAATGAAGGCGACCCCGTAATACCCGTATTTGGTGTAGACGCAACCGCAACAGCGCAGGAGCTTATCGCGAACGGTCGTATGGTAGGGACCATTAAGCAGGACGCTGTCGGTATGGCAGATGCTGTAGCAACTCTAATCAAAAACATGATAGACGGTAAGGATAAGTTTGAAGACCTCAACGAAAACTATGTACAGGTTGAAGGCTGGCGTGTAGATATTCCGTACTCTGCATACACAGGCGAATAATATTTCTAGCATCGCGGAGGGTAATCCTCCGCGGTGCAATTTATTTAAGGAGGATTTTTACATGAGGGACTCCGCGCTATTGCGCATGGAACATGTAAGCAAGTCATTCCCCGGGGTAAAGGCGCTTGATGATGTAAGCTTTACCCTGCGCCACGGCTCCGTACATGCCCTAATGGGCGAAAATGGCGCAGGCAAGTCTACACTTATGAAGTGCCTGTTTGGTATCTATTCCAAAGACGAAGGGGAAATTTTTTTTGAAGGTAAAAAGGTTGATTTTCAAACCCCAAGAGAAGCGCTTGATAATGGCGTTGCAATGGTGCATCAGGAGCTTAACCAAGCCTTAAAGCGCAATGTTATGGATAATATATGGCTTGGTCGCTATAAGCAGATGCGCGCAAATGAACATCTGCCTTTTCTATCCGAAAAGAAGATGTACGACGCAACTAAGGAAATATTCGACAAGCTTGAAATACCTATAGACCCAAAAGCTCGTATGGATACTATGCCGGTTTCGCAGCGCCAGATGGTTGAAATCGCCAAGGCGGTTTCATACAATGCAAAAATAATAGTGCTTGATGAGCCCACTTCCTCCCTAACCGAAGTAGAGGTTGAGCATCTGTTTAGGATTATAAACATGCTTAAGGAGAGAGGTTGTGGCATTATATATATTTCCCACAAAATGGAAGAAATCCTAAGAATATCTGATGAGGTTACTATAATGCGCGATGGCAAATGGGTTGCCACAAAACCCTCTAACGATATTACTATGGATGAGATAATACGCCTAATGGTAGGAAGGGAGCTTACAAACCGTTTCCCGCCTAAGCAGCATGATGTATCTGATGAGGTGGTTCTTCGCGTAGATGGGCTTAGCGCAATGTACTCAAACCTTAAAGATGTTTCATTTGAACTAAAAAAGGGTGAGATACTGGGTGTGGCAGGGCTTGACGGCTCAGGCAGGACAGAGCTGCTTGAAAATATATTTGGCTCCGCTACGAGAAAAGAAGGCAGAATTTATAAAAACGGCAAGGAGATATTCAATAAATCTCCTGAAGAATCAGTTAAAAACGGCTTTGCTATGGTAACTGAGGAGCGCAGGGCAACGGGTATATTTAATATTCTGTCTGTAAAGGAAAATACGGTTATAGCCAGCCTTAAATCGCTGAAGGCGAATAAGTTTTTGCTTAGCGACAAAAAAATACGCGCGGCGACAAATAATAGTATTGAAAAACTCAGCATTAAGACGCCGTCGCAGGAAACCCGCATACGCGCTCTGTCGGGTGGTAATCAGCAGAAGGTGGTTTTTGGTAGGTGGCTTTTAACGCGCCCTGATATTTTCTTGCTAGATGAGCCTACTCGAGGTATAGATGTTGGCGCTAAGTATGAGATATACCAACTTATAATTGACATGGCAAGGGAGGGGGATTCAATAATTATGGTATCCTCTGAAATGCCAGAATTAATTGGTGTATGCGACAGGATACTTGTAATGAGCGAGGGTCGTCTTGCGGGCGAAGTTGACGCGGATAATACAAGCCAAGAGGCAATTATGACGCTTGCGGCAAAGTACGCATAGCGAATAAACGGAGGTTTTAACATTGAGCACACAGAGTAACATGCCTAAAAAAGGTAGGCTGGCAACGCGGATAGATGAGTATAATGCGCTTTCACCCAGAGATAAAAAACGCTTTATTGGGGACTGGTTCCTAGATAGGGCGATGATTTTTATAATCATACTGCTGGTAATATATATACAAATACAGCGCCCCACATTCCTTCAGCCCGCCTCTATAATAAATATATTAACCTTAACTGCCGCAAGGCTGCCAATAGCCCTTGGGGTTGCAGGCTGTATTATACTTGCAGGTACCGACCTTAGCGCCGGAAGGATAGTAGGTTTGAGCGCTTTTGTAAGCTCTATTTTCCTTCAAAAGTCCGGAATTATAGGAAAATTTTTGGAGAATGTAGGCCCACAGCCAGTGTTCCTTGTTCTACTTTTATCTGTGCTAATAGGTGCGCTTATAGGTCTGCTTAACGGCTTTTGCGTAGCCAAGTTTAAGGTACACCCCTTTATTGTTACCCTGTCAACACAGATGATAACATACGGTATATACCTTACCATAAGTAATGCAAAGCAGATTTCAAGCCTTGACCCTAGCTACACTACGGATTTTGTTACAAAGCCTCTATTTAGAGTGAGCACTACTGCTGTAAATACCTATGTGGCTTTAGCACTAATAATGGCGGGCATAATGTGGGTAGTATGGAACAAAACGCGCTTTGGTAAAAACATGTTCGCCGTAGGCTCAAATGAGGAAGCGGCAAGGGTATCCGGTGTAAATGTCGCTTTTACAATAATCGCGGTATTTACGCTTGCGGGCGCTTGCTACGGTTATACAGGTTTTATAGAGGCTGCGCGTCTTGGCGCATCAACCGGTACGCTTGGTCTTAACTATGAGGCGGACGCCATAGCTGCCTGCGTTATTGGCGGTGTTTCCTTTGTGGGCGGTATTGGTAAAATAAGCGGAGTAATACTAGGAGTTTTCCTAATGCAGCTTATAATAAACGGCATGACATTCCTTGGAATTAGCGGAAACACAACATATATTATTAAAGGCGCGGTAATACTCATAGCCTGTATCATAGATATGCGTAAATACCTTACTAAGAAATAACATATACCGTATAGCAATATATGTACCAAAAACGGACAGAAATTTTTCTGCCCGTTTTGGCATTTATGCATAATTCAAATTTCAATAATGGTGGAAAATATGATATAATGCTAACAGATATCAACCCACTATATTGTGGAGCATGGAGGTTTCAGTGAAGGCGCTGAAAAATTCGTCTGTGAATCAGGTTGCGCTGGCATATATACAAATAGTTTTCGGCTGTATAATGGGTGCGCTTGCATACCCGCTTTTCTTAGTACCAAATAGCATAGCACCTGGCGGCGTAACGGGTTTAGCTACGGTTATTAACTATCTTTGGGGTTTTCCGGTAGGTATAACAAGCCTTTTGCTTAATATTCCCTTGTTTTTTATTGGCTACCATAGTATGGGAAAGCGTTTTGTTATAAGGACTCTGTTTGCAACTGTATTATTCTCACTTTGTATTGATGCTATAAAGCTTGACGCTTTAACGGATGATTCACTGCTCGCCTCGTTTTTTGGCGGAGCGCTTCTTGGCTTTGGATTGGCTTTTATATTAAGGGGCGGCGCTACCAGTGGGGGAACTGACCTTATTGCCAAAATGGTGCATAAACGCTTTCCGGTTATTACCGTTGGATTGTTTTTGTTCATAATAGATTTTACTGTTGTACTAATTGCCGGTCTTACCATGAGTATGCAGCACGCTATGTACGCTGCAATCACGGTATTTGTATGCTCAAAGGCGCTTGATTTTGTGGTGGTCGGCATAAGTATGAACAAGGTATGCTATATCATATCAGATGAGTTTGAAAAAATTAAACACCGCATACTACACGAAATGGAACGCGGTGTTACTGTGCTCAACGCAAAGGGCGGATATAGCGGGGAAAAAGTATCGCTATTGCTTTGCGTTGTAAACCGAATTGAGATAATCTCCCTTAAGGAAATAGTATGGGAGGAAGATGAAGGGGCATTTATGTTTGTAACCGATACGCACGAAACGCTGGGCGAAGGTTTCCTGGCATGGAATGAAGAATAGTAAAGAGGAGAAAGCCTTGTATCAGTCCTTATATCGTAAGTGGCGCCCCAGAACATTTTCTGACATGGTGGGGCAGGATTCAATAGTAAAGACGCTTAAAAACCAAGTGGCAACCGGACATATTGCGCATGCCTATCTATTTTGTGGCACAAGGGGAACGGGCAAAACAAGCGCTGCAAGAATACTTGCAATGGCTATAAATTGCGAAAACCCATCAAGCGGCGATCCCTGCCTTGAGTGCGATAGCTGCGATACAATACTAAGGGACGCTTCAATAGATATATTCGAGATGGACGCTGCAAGCAACAGCAGGGTAGAAGAAATACGCGATATGCTTGAAAAGGTAAACTACCCGCCGCAGCAAGCAAAGTACAAGGTGTATATCATAGACGAGGTTCATATGCTTTCAAATGCTGCGTTCAATGCGCTGCTTAAAACGCTGGAAGAGCCGCCCTCGTACATGGTGTTCATACTTGCAACAACTGAGCCGCAGAAGCTCCCCGCAACCATACTATCCCGCTGTCAACGTTTTGATTTTGGCAGGATATCAGAGGAGGATATAATATCAAGGCTTAAAATAGCGCTTGATAATAATTCCTACGAAGAAGAAGCATTAGAGCTGATAGCCATGGCTGCAGAGGGCAGTATGCGCGATGCCTGGAGCCTTATGGATATGTGCTTAGAGCCGGGTAAAGAGCTATTAGAAGAAAATGTGCGTACTATAATCGGAAGCGTGAGCAGTGAGTTTCTTTTTGAATTCTTCAATGCGATAATAAGCAAGGATATGAATGCTTGTCTTAAGCTTATAGACAAGCTTATGTTTGCCGGAAAAGAAACGCAGGTATTTTTAAACAACTTTTCTAGGTATATAAGGGAGCTTATTTCCCTTGCGCTTGCACCCATAGAGGGCAAGGCTGATTCTATGCGCCTTAGTATGCAGGAGCAGGCTAAAAAAACCAGCGTAGCAAGGCTTATACTGCTGCTTGAAGAATGTATGAAAACCGAGGCAAGCTCAAAATGGTCCTCCTCTTCAAGGGGCAACCTTGAAGCATTTGCGCTTAGAGCCTGCCTTTCTGCGCATACAGATGATGATGTAATAGCCCTTAAGGCAAGGATAGATGAGCTTGAAAAAAGCATAAGCGCAATTAAGGCTGGAAATATAGAGCAAAGCTTAAGCTATGAAAGCGATACTAAAAAAGATGAAGCTAGTGTGCCTGATACAGTTATAGAGCATGAAGTGGTTGATAACGCTGTCTATGTTAATGATGCTAAAGATGATGCTATTAAGGCAGAGAACAACATAGCGCCCGAAACTATAAAGGGCAAAGAAAAGGCAGAAGTTGTTAATATAGCTAATGTTGAACAAACATCCGATGCTATTACTGCAGCTAAAGAAGAACTACAACCAAAAATAGAAAAAAAGGTTGAAAAGCCATCTGCCAGTGCTGATGAAAATATAATTGAAGAAATCACGGGCGATATTACTCCAAAAGATGCATGGAACAATATGTTAAAGCGCGCCCAGAAGGAGCTTACCAGCTCATTTGGCATAATACAACAGGGAAAGTACGGTGGTTTTTCTGACGGCAAGTTCACTCTGCTTTACGAAAAAGGCAAGGAAGCCTATCTAGCCTTCATGAATGAAGATGCGAGGAAAAATTCCGTTGAAAAACTGCTCTCTGAGGAGATGAAAAAAAGCGTAACATTTGAAGCAAAGCTTATTTCATACAAGCCTTCCGTTAAGGCTATAGAACAGGCAAAAAATGATATATCTCTGCTCAGCTCGCTTGTAGGCAGAGAGAACATAATAGTAAAGGACGAATAGTATAAGTTTACTTAGCTTATGTTTACATTTTGTTAATATATGCTATACTATTGTTATACTCTTTATGATTATTTAGAAGGAGCAATATGAGCGAAAATCGCAATCGGTATTCTAGCGCACCGTTACAAAACTTAAAACAGGCTAAAAAGAGGAGCAAGTCGGTGCCAAAAACACCCGGCATAGCTTCTTCCCGCCCTGTGCGCAGTACATACAATTTCCCTTTGCTTCAGCTATTGCTTATTGTAATCCTTCCGCTGTTATTTATAATATCGCTTTTTGTAAAGGATAATTTGCTTTTTCTTATATTTGCTGCTTTATCCGTGCTTAGTTTAATGGTGGCTTGGATATTCTCCGCATTTCTAACAAACGCAAGGGCAACGCTAACAATCTTGCATATTGCTATGATAGTAATTGCGCTCTTTGCAGTGCTTTTAAGCCCGCCTAAAGCAGTACAGAATACTGCTGCTTCAACCATGCAGGGCGACCAAAGCGCTAAAGAGTCTCTGCTATCCGCCAGCATGGTTTCTATGATGCAAAGCCAACAGCAACAGACAGGGCCTACAGCCACGCCAAACCCCGGAAACGCTTCCTTTGCTCAGCAGCGCCTTCAGGATTTTATGAGCGCGTGGAGCAGGATTAATTATGCCGAAATGGCAAGCTACTGTCTGCCTTCGTGGATAAACCAGCAAGATAGCGCAGAAACCGCCATGTTCCACCTGCGCGCAAACCGCACTATAGTATCCTACGAGGTGCTTGAAATAACCGGGAATGATTCAGACCAAACCCGTACTATACATATGAACGCCGTAATAGATAAGGGCAACGGCAACCCGCCTGAAACACACCGCTTCCAAGTGCTTATGGTTAGGATTAACAACGAGTGGTATGTAGACCCCCGCTCGCTTAGTTCAATAGGTATAATAGAAACTGAGGCGGAAATTGCAGCCCGCAGCATTGCAACCATAGTGCCGACTGCAACGCCGCCGGCTGATACTAGGCTTTACTATAATCCAAATGGCGGCAGGTTCTATCACCTAGACCCAAACTGCCCCAGCCTTTTGCCTGAATACCTGCCTATGACCGCTTCATTCTATTTTGGCGATATAAATAAACCTGAGTTCTCTCAGCTTGTGCCTTGCGTAACTTGCCGCGCGCCCAGTAGAGATTGATATGCGCTACCATATAGATACAATTCCGATTTGGGATGCGCTCAATTTAGACAGCGCTTGTCTATTTTGTGCGCTTAGGGATAAAACTGAAAATCTATTAGTTGAGCGTTACCTTGGTGCGTCGGTTATGGAGCCGGATACCCGCATAAAAGTAAACGATAAAGGTTTCTGTTCAAAACACCAGCAGATGCTCTTTGCTATGGAAAATAAGCTGGGGCACGCTCTTTTAATGCAATCTCACCTTGATGTGTTGAACGAAAAACTAATAAAAGCTTTCGACAGCGCTTCAAAAACACCGAAAAAATCCATATTTTCAAAACAAACATCTAAACCCGAAAATGCATTTGAGGGCTTGATAGACACATGCATAATATGCGATGATTTAAGCGATAATATGAAGCGCTTTGCATATTCCTTTTTACACCTATACAAAACAGACAGCGCTTTTAAGGAGCGCTTTTTATCGTCAAAGGGAGTATGCTTATTAGACCTTAGCCTACTAGTTGATATGGCAAGGGATAATTATTCAAATTCTTTATACATAAAGTTTTTAGATGATATGCGCAGCATAACGCTCAAAAAAATAGATACTCATAAGGAAGATATAGATTGGTTTACCCGCAAGTTTGATTACCGCAACCATGCAGCCCCTTGGAAAAACAGTAGAGATGCGCTAGAACGTACAATAAACCTACTGCGTGGGCGCTGTATAGGTACAACACCTCAAAAAGAAGAGAAAACATCCAATGCGTAAAACAAATAAATTTATTATTTCCATGCTTACGTGCGTTATATGTCTATATGCTTTTACCTGTTTTGCAACTGATGAGGGCGCATTGAAGGATAGCGTATTGTATTATAGGTTTAGCAATACTTCGTATATAGCCCCTGAGGAGCGCAAGATATTTGTTTCGCCCTCAGCCTCATATGAAACCGAGCTTCTGCGTGCGCTTGTAAAGGAGCCGTCAAGCGTATACCCGCATTTTTCGCCGCTCTTCCCTGATAAAACCGATATTATAACCACATGGGGCAAGGGGAATCTGCTTTTTGTAACATTTAATGAACACATTATGGATAGATACACCGATGAATATATGCGTTTTGATGAAAAATATAAAGATGAAGAAGGTATGTTAAGGCGAAAGCTTGCTATGGCTGCGCTAAGCTGCACAGTAACTGAAAATACGAACTATGCATATGTACAGGTGCTTGTAAAGGGTAATATAGAACAGAACCGCTCTATGCGCCTTTCAACAAATTATTTTTTGTCGGATGAAAATAAGCTCATAAACCCTCTTTACCGCGAGGAGAGTTATATAATAACTCCCGATGTTTGCGCTAAATTCATGTTTGATGCTTGGAAGCGCGTAGATTTTGCTGCCATGCAAAAGTGGATATTAAACCTTAAAAACACGCTTTCTGATTTGCCAATACTATCCGAATATTCTATAAGCAGAGGCACCTGTTCTCCGGGCGGAAAAACAGCCATACTTATGCTGAATGCTATTCTCCAGTCAAAGGAAGGAATAACAAAGGAAATAAAAAACCTGCCTATTCGCCTGATATATGATGAGGGTATATGGCGTGTAGATTTTACGTCTATTAAATCCCTAATAGAGGTAAGCCCATGAAGAAAACAGCTTTGCTTTGTTTAATTCTATCTGCTTGCATGGCGCTTACAGCCTGTTCTCCCAAAATTAAAAGCAGCAATTTACCCGGCGTTACGCTTGCGCCTGCGCTAAGCGTATACCAGCCGCCGGATGGAGATGAGCAGCGCAAGCGTATAGAAACCGTGCTGCTATACCTGCCGGCAAAGTCAACGCAGCAGCTTGCGGCAGTTCCTGTTAAAATGTCCCTGCCGCCAAACAGACACCCTGCTGAAACTGTGCTAAGCCGATTATTTTCATTCACAGGAGATGAAGTATCAGAACCGGTAGCAAAAGACACCGAAATTAGTCTGTATGCAGGCAGACCGGTTGAAATTTCCGGTAATACCGCCACTGTAAACCTAGACGCTTCGGCGCTTGCGCTTAATACTTCAGCTATGGAACAGCTTTGCCGGGCGATTACAAATACCCTCTGCCAGTGGGGGGATATACAATATGTAAATGTGCTTGTTGCAGACAAACAGACGGGCGTTGATATAGCATCAAGCCTGCCTATGGGCAGCCTTCGCAAAACCAAGAACGAGGAAAGCCTGTGGGAAAAACAAGCCCCCTCAGGTCGTTTTACGTTAAATGCAACGCTTTACTATCCTGCGCTTCTTGGTAAGGGCGTAATGGCTGAAACAAGAGCAGTAACTTTTTCTGACTCCAGCCATGAAAATATGGTTGAAAGCCTGTTAGTAGCGCTAAGCTCAAAGGAATCCACCGATATAAACACCTGCGTTTTTCCGGGGCTTATGGCATTGCTTAAGGAGGATATATCTGTAAGCACCAGCACTGCGGGAGGGGGAGAGGAAATATCCCTAAGTTTTCTGCCCGAAGCCAACGGTGCTTTTATAAATGCGGGTATTCCCCGCTCTGTAATGGTAGCATCTATTACGCTAACTCTAACAACATTTTTACCCAATATTGCAGGTATCAGAATACAGATAGGCGATGAAACAATAAGCGCACTTGCGCCAACAGGGCTTGTTACAGGTAAGAGGCAGATGGAGTTTGAAAACGGCCTTATACGTAGGCGCGATTTTCCCCCCTTTATAACGGACCAAATACCGGTATACTACGCAAATGAACGGGGCAAATTACAAAAAACGCTCGTTACAGTACCGAGCAATGAAAGACAAAATGTAAGATATATTTTCGATATGCTAACACAGGATACCGACCAGTATCTGTCCGCCCGCGGTATAAGAAAGGCGCTTGCCGGGGGCGTTTCAGCTTCAGACCTTATAGGCTATACAATGGAAGGCGATACGCTGCTATTAAATATGTCAAATAATTTTAGTGAAAGTTTTAATAGCTTAAGTATAGATGAAAGCAGGCTTGCTATATATTCAATAGTGAACACCATGTGCGAACTTAGGGGCATAAGACGTGTAAGGTTTTTTATTTCAGGAGAGCAGCCTGAAAATTTTTCGGATAGTATTTTCCTGCCTGGAGAATTTATTAGAAACCCCGGTATGGTTAATTAACCGGTTGTAAGCGGCAATATTACGGTAAAGGTGCTGCCTTTACCTTCTTCGCTTTCAGCGTAAATTTTGCCCGAATGCAATGTTACCATCTGCTTTGAAATGGATAGCCCAAGTCCCGTGCCGCCTGTTTCTCTGCTGCGTGCCCTATCTACGCGGTAAAAGCGCTCAAATATATGCTTTAAGTTTTCTTCGGATATGCCGGCGCCATCGTCCTTAACTGTCAGCTTTGCTTCTCTGCCATCTCTATAAAGGCTTACTTTTATTTTTCCGCCCGTATGCGTGTATTTAACCGCATTTTCCATTAGGTTGTATACAACCTGCTCTAGTTTAGACCTGTCTGCATACATATCACAGCTGTCCTGTATATTAAGCTCAAGCTCCTGTTCTCTTTGCGATATAAGAGGCTCCAGCCTATGGGCGACTTCCTTTACAACAGATGCAAAGCTCATGCGGTTTCTTGAAAGCTTTATAGTATGTGCGTCAGCATGTACCAATGTAAGCAGGTCCGATACTATTGCGCTAAGCCTGTCGATTTCAGCATTTACATCGCTTAAAAATTCGGTGCGCAGCTCTTCTTCCATATCAGGCTGGTATATAAGGCTTTCTATCATAATTTTCATGGTGGCAAGCGGGGTTTTAAGCTCATGGCTTGCATCAGAAACGAATTGATTACGCGAGTTGTCCAGCGTTTCTATACGTTCTGTCATGCTGTTGAATGCCTGTGCCATGTGAAAAAGTTCTCCGCTTCCTTTTTCGGGTACTCTAACGGAAAAATCCCCCTTACCCATGCGCTGTATGCCGCGCATTAAGTCCTTAAGGGGGTTTGTAATTACGCTTGAAAGCACGGTTCCGCTTATCATGGCGACCAGCGCAGCTATAACAAATAGCATAAGCATATTGCTCTGCAATAGATATAGGCTTTGCATCATATCGTTTACTGAAGATATTAAAACTATAACGCCTATAACATCCGCTGCTTCAACAAGGCAGGCTGTGCTTACGCTTACCCAGCTTTCAGGCAGATATTTATATATACTCTTTTCAAGTATTGTGCTTGCGTGCTGGCTCATCTCATGCACTCCGTATGAGGCAGTGTTGCCGCTAACAAGTACGGAGGCTATTTCAGGCAAATCAAGGCGCATTCCCTCAAGCTCGCCATATGCATCCGCCTGTATTTTCCCATCGCTGTCAAGCAATAGCACCCTGCCTGAGAGCTCATTGCTTGCAAGCTTTACCCTTTCAAATAGTTCCTCGCTATCTGCGGAATATAAATAAGGGGCTGTCTGAACAGCCCATTTTTCAAGCCCTATCCTATCCTGCCCGATACGCTGCTTGTACATATAGTTGCCAAGCATATCGGTGAGCATAGCAGCCATTATAAAGAAAGAAGATCCGATAATAAGTAAAAAGGCTAGGAGAATTTTACTCCTTATGCTCTTTAGCGGATTAGCTTTCGCGGCTAGTGAAATAGTAGCCCACCCCCCACTTGGTATAGATATATTCAGGCTGGGCGGGGTTTTGCTCTATTTTTTCACGTAGCCTGCGTATATGTACGTCTACCGTTCTTGCATCGCCGGAATAGTCATTCTTCCATACGGAATCCAGTATTTCTTCACGCGTAAACACGCGCCCTGGGTTGGTTATAAAAAGGAGCATAAGGTCAAATTCCTTTGCAGTAAGGCGTATATCCTTACCAGCAAGGGTGACGGACCTGTTGAGCACATTAAGCTCCAAATCGCCAACCTTATGGATATTGGTATCTTCGCTCGGAGCGTATTGCTGTGCCCTGCGGAGTATGGTCTTAATACGCATTTTTACTTCAAGTATATTGAAGGGCTTCGTCATATAATCGTCAGCGCCGTATTCAAGACCTAAAATTTTATCCATATCCTCGCCCTTTGCAGTGAGCATAATAATAGGCACATCGCTTGTTTCCCGTATGCGCTGGCATACTGCAATACCGTCCATTTTTGGAAGCATAACATCAAGAAGAACCAGGTCAATATCCTCGTTTTGGAATATTTCAAGCGCGTCTTCACCGTTGTATGCAGCAAAAGTTTCGTAACCATCTTTTTCAAGTGTATATTTTAACCCTTTGATTATCAATGGTTCGTCATCGACGAGTAATATTTTAGTTGCCAATAAGATCACCCTTTCATCTCCAAGCAATACTTGAAGCAAAATTCATCGCCTATATTCTACACCAAAAAGGCAAGAAAATGCAAGCACTTTTCAATAATTCTTCATAGCTTGGAAATATCTGGTAAATTTCCAAATTAAATGCTACTGTTACATTTACTTTGCAAATTTACTTATGTAAAATATATACTTTTTCGCGTAAAAACGGGTATGTAAAAAATTGCTTTTTGTTGTTTTTTAATATATAATATGCAGATAGTTGCAGGTGATATTTTTCACTTGACGGGAGGCTGGTGATTCGGCATCATTACTATAGATAGACAGACAGAAAACATACACGCCTGTATAGTTATCCACCTCCTCAAAGCGAAACAAGCGGCGCTCTCGCGTTCTTTTATCGTGCGGGCGTTTTGTGTTGTTATAGGGGTCATGGCTTTATGCCTGACCCCTTTCGCTTTGCTTATAAACGCTCCGTAACGCTATTAAATGTCCATTATGTTTCCTGTAATTGTTTTTCTGGGAATGCATAATGAAAGCAAACCGTATACTGCCGCATGGCGCACAAAGCGCCGCGGGCCCGCGCATACAGGGGCAGCGAAACAGCCGCTGTATAAAATAGGCAATTGAAGAAAATAAAAAGACATTAAGTAATAAACGGGAGGACAGATTAACCATGAAAACGAAAAAAGCAATATCACTTATACTTGCGCTTTTTATAGTGTGGGCTGCGCTGCCCATACAAAGCGCTTTTGCTTCGGGTACAAGGTGGTACGTAAAGGAGGGCAGCAGCGGCAACGG
>DUQK01000036.1 GCA_012837835.1 Christensenellaceae bacterium
ACCAATACTTAAAAAATATAATGAAAAACGAAGGCGCTTTCCCTCCTCCCCATGGGGAGGAGGGGACTAACAGAATGTACTTATTGTTCGGAGATAAAAGTGTTGCACTTTGAGTTGCAATTTGCGATGTAATATACGGAAAATAATTTCTCAAAAGCATTGACAAAGGGGAATAGATTAGTTATACTTATATTATATGAAAACGGTACCGGAATCGTTCCCGGTTCCAAAATCTTTCGGATTAACCGATTGACATTTTAGGAGGTATAATATGAAGAAACTACTATCCCTAATGCTGGTGCTGGGCATGCTTTTATCCGCTGGTTCAGCTCTTGCAGAAACCGTTACGCTCAAAGTATGGGGCTCACAGGACGACCAAGTAATGCTCCAAGAAATGGTTGAAGCATTTAAAGCCGCCAATCCCGATAAGGAATACGATGTCAGCTTTGGCGTTGTGGGTGAAGGTGATGCCAAAACCAAATACCTAGAAGACCCGGAAGAAGCTGCTGACGTATTTGCATTTGCAAACGACCAGCTTTATGATTTACTAAATGCTGACGCGCTCTACGAAGTAACCATCAATAATGACGCTATTGTAGAAGCTAATGTGCCAAGTGCCATAGAAGCCGCCTCATCAGGCGATCACCTCTATGCATACCCCATAACTGCGGACAACGGCTATTTCCTATACTACGATAAGTCCGTTATCTCAGAAGAACAGGTAAAAACCCTTGATGGCATACTTGAAGCATGCAGCGATGCAGGCAAAAAAATGTTCATGGACGTTTCAAACGGCTGGTACATTGCATCATTCTTCATTGGTGCGGGCGGAGAGCTTGGGCTGGATGAAAACGGCAAACAAACTTGCGACTTCAATAACGAAGCAGGCGTAGCAGCCGGCGAAGCAATTAAGGCTTTCACTGCACACGAAGCTTTCCTAACCGGTGATGACAGCATACTAACCGGCGGCATTGGAACCACCATTGCAGCTGGCGTATCCGGCACATGGAACGCGGAAGCAATAAAAGAAAAACTTGGCGAAAACTATGCCGCAACAAAGCTGCCCACATTCACCTGTGCAGGTGAGCAGGTACAGATGGCTTCATTTGCAGGCTTTAAGCTTATGGGTGTAAACACCATGACAGAATATCCCGAAGAAGCCATGGCGCTTGCAGACTGGCTTACAAACGAAGAAAACCAGCTAAAACGCTTTAAGATGCGCTCAATCGGTCCATCCAACATAAAGGTAATGGAAAATGAAGAAGTAAAAGCTGACATCGCACTTTCCGCACTAGCAGAACAGTCTAAATTCGCAGTTTCACAAAAGGATGTACTTGGCAATTACTGGGCTCCCGCTGAAGCCTTCGGTACAACTATGGAAGCTAAGGATTATAGCAAAGATATTCAAACCCTTCTTGATGAAATGGTGGCAGGAATAACAAATTAATTTAACTTTCATTATAGGAACAGCTCTTGTGGGCTGTTCCTAATTTTTACTTAATTAAGGGGGTAGAGCTATGCCTAAGTTCATTCCCGCAGGCAGAGATAGACAGAGCTTTGCGGGTATAAGAGAAATTGTAAATATATTCAAGCAGGGGGATTTTGCCACAAGAAGCTCTTTTCTGATAATGGGTTTTGGCTGTATTAAGCGCAAGCAATATATAAAGGGGCTGCTCTATTTCCTTATGCAAGTTGCATTTATTGCGTATATGCTGGGCTTTGCAAACCAATATTTAAGCAAAATTTCCACCTTGGGTACTGAGGCTATGCGAAGAGAATGGAGCGAAGCAAGGCAAATATATGTGCGTACCCCGGGCGATAATTCTATGCTTATATTGCTGTTTAGCGTTATGAGCATATTGCTTATTATCGCCTTTGTATTTATATGGCGTGCGAATATAAGGTCCTGCTATAAGGCTCAGCAATATGAAAAGCTAGGCAAGCTTCAGCCCACATTTAAGGCGGAGATTAAAACCCTGCTAAATGAAAGGTTTCATATCACGATGCTTACAGTGCCGAGCCTTATGATAGTAGCCTTTACCATATTGCCTATAATATTTATGATACTAATAGCTTTTACTAATTTCGACGCTAATCATCAGCCGCCGGGGAAGCTATTTACATGGGTTGGGTTTAAGAATTTTACAGATGTTTTCTGGAGTGACCCTTTAATTTCAAATACTTTTGGAAAAATACTGGGCTGGACGCTCATATGGGCGGTGTTTGCAACATTTACCAACTATTTTTTCGGCATGATACTGGCAATTATGATAAACAAAAAAGGCGTACGCCTTAAGAAAATGTGGCGAACGATTTTTGTTATCACCATAGCAGTGCCCCAGTTTGTAAGTTTAATGCTTATGAGCCAAATACTGCACGACCAAGGACCGCTCAATATGTTGCTCCAAAAATGGGGCTTTATAGAGAGTAATATTCCCTTCCTTACAGATATTACCTATGCACGCATAACGGTTATTATAGTAAATATATGGGTTGGCATACCCTATACAATGCTTATTACATCAGGAATACTAATGAACATACCTGCAGATTTATACGAAAGCGCATCAATAGACGGCGCTTCACCTGCGCGTATGTTCTTTTCTATAACGCTTCCGTACATGCTTTTCGTTACAACACCGTACTTAATTACATCTTTCGTAGGTAATATAAATAACTTCAATGTAATATATCTGCTAACTAAGGGGGGTCCGCTTGTAACGGATTATTATCAAGCTGGTAAAACAGATTTACTTGTAACTTGGCTATATAAATTAACTGTAGATAAACAAAACTATTCTCTTGCTTCTACAATAGGCATATTTGTATTTGTAATATGCGCTTCTCTGTCGCTGGTAGTATACAATATGTCAGGCTCCGTTAAAAGAGAGGAGGAGTTCCAATGAGAAAAACTAAAAGCCTGCGCATACCGCTTGTGCGTATGCTGCCTATAATGGCGCTGCTTATGTGTTTAAGCCTCCTTTTGCCTTGGGTATATATTGATGTTGGAGAGGGAGCTTTAGGCTATAATGCTATTAAACTATTAAACAGTGATGTTAAACTATTAAATATTAAGCTTCCGACAATACTTGCTGTAATATCATTTTTGTTAAGCGTTTTAATAGCGCTAAAGCCAAATAAAAAATTGCTTATATTGCAGGCTCTTCTCTTTGCTGCAGGTACAATTTCAGCTGTTGTATGTATGCTTACAGCAAAGGAATTGATTACTGCAAGCGGTATAAGCGTTAGAATATTCAACATTAGCCATCTATCATACGGTATATGGAGCTATATGATAATAAGCTTTGTAGCAGTTGTTATTAACCTTAAAGCTATGTATGAACCTGTTGAATATGTGGCGCTTTCAATAATGGCTTCTGTATGGCTGTTGCCTATATTCTGGCTTGTTATTACATCATTCAGGCAGGAAGCAGGCGCATATACGCCCTACTTATTGCCAAAGGACTATACACTTGATAATTTCAGCCGTCTGTTTACAGAAACGCAGCAGTTTAACTTTCCAAGGTGGTATATGAATACCCTTGTAGTGGCTATATTCACATGTATACTCACGACTTCTATGGTTCTGATGCTTGCCTATACATTCAGCCGCCTGCGCTTTCCTTCAAGAAAAACCTTTATGAATATTGGGCTAATCCTTGGCATGTTCCCAGGCTTTATGAGCATGATAGCTGTATACCATATACTTAAGGCAATAGGGCTTGCAAAATCACTCATTTCACTTGTACTCGTATACACAGGCGGGGGAGTGCTTAATTACCTTATAGCAAAGGGATTTTTTGATACCATTCCTAAATCCTTGGACGAAGCCGCAACGCTTGATGGAGCGAGCAAGAGCACAATCTTTAGGAAGATTATATTGCCCTCATCTAAGCCCATAGTGGTATACACCGCAATTACTGCATTCATAGCCCCTTGGGTGGATTTTATATTCGTATCAGTAATAATGAAGGACGATTATCAGAACTATACTGTCGCCCTTGGGCTATACCGTATGCTTGAAAGGGAGCATATATACGATTATTTTACCCGCTTCTGCGCTGGTGCTGTGCTTGTAGCTATACCTATAACACTGCTTTTCATTAAAATTCAAAAGTTCTATGTGGCTGGCGTTGTTGGGGGCGCAGTAAAAGGATGAGAATATTCGGCAGAGTTATTTGCCTATTGCTTGTGATATTATTTCCACTCTCTAGCTTTGCTATGGAGGGACCCGTATACGAAGTGTTTGTATCGTCTTTTATGGATTCAAATGGGGATAGTATAGGGGATATAAGTGGCATAAAAGAACAAATACCCTATTTACAATCCCTATCCATAAAAGGGATATGGCTTACGCCTATACACCCTTCGCCTTCTTACCATGGCTACGATGTAACCGACTATAAAGCTATAAGAAAAGAATACGGCAGCATAGAGGATTTTAAGGGGCTTATATCTGAGCTTGATGATGCAGGTATAGCGTTCCTACTTGATTTTGTGGTGAATCATAGCTCAAGTGAGCATCCTTGGTTTGTATCTGCATGTGAAAGCCTTAGCATAGAGCCCTGCGGAGCTGAAAAATGTACAAAGGAGCCACTCTGCAGGCAGCACAACCCCTATGTAGAATACTATAATTTTACATACGGAAGCGGTCAGCACAGCGTAAAAGGCACTAAAGGCTGGTACTACCTTGGCGTATTTGGTCCTCATATGCCTGATTTTAATTTGGATAATAAAAATGTAAGGCATGAACTTATGGATATAGCCCACTTTTGGATGGACTTAGGCGTTAAAGGTTTTAGACTTGATGCGGTAATACACTATTACGAGCAGAACAGCGCCAAAAACGAGGAATTTCTTAGATGGCTTGTTGCCGGTATAAAAGAACATAATCAAAACACATATATAGTTGGCGAAGCTTGGAGCGATACTGCTACTGTTATGCGCCTTTATAGCAGCGGAATAGATAGTTTATTTGACTTTGCAATTCACGGTTCAACGGGTATAATAGCCGAGTCTTTGCGTAGCAGAGATGGAAAAGCCTTGAGTGAGCGCCTTGAAAAGCATTATTCTAGTTTGCAAGCCTTAGATAATCCCGTTCAAAATGCAGTGTTCCTTGGCAATCATGATACTGGCAGGATAGCAGGTATTTTAAGAAGGGATTTACAAAAAACTAAGCAGGCAGCAGCGTTATATCTAACTCTCCCCGGAGTTCCTTTCATATACTATGGTGAGGAAATAGGCATGACAGGTTCCGGCAGGGATGAAAATAAACGCCTGCCTATGCTTTGGAATGCTAATGGTGATGGTTTGTGTCTTGCTCCCTCTGATGCCGATCAGAAGCAGAAATTAAAGCAAGGCGTATTTGAACAGGATGGGGACGAGGCTTCGCTGCTCAATTTTTACAGAGAGCTTCTAAGTGTAAGAGAACAATGTCCCGTGTTCGCTAATGGAAAGCTTAAAGCTATTGATGCTCAAAACAGTTCCCTTGCCGCCTGGCAGGTTTTTGATGGCGAAGACAGGCTTACTGTGCTACATAATTTAAGTGCAGAGCCTATTAAAGAGCCTATTTCTTGGGGCGGTGAACTTATATTTGTGTTTGATTTGGGAGAGGGTGTGCCTGAAATTATTGATAATATATTATTAATGCCCGCCTTTTCTTCCTGTATTTTTTATTAAGAGGTATTTTATGCGAAGCAGTGGTATTTTACTACACATTACTTCTTTGCCTTCCGAGGGGGGCATAGGTACGTTAGGCAAGGAGGCCTACAAATTTGTTGATTTTCTACACGATTCCGGTATGCGCATATGGCAGGTTTTGCCTATATCGCCCACAGGCTTTGGTGATTCACCCTACCAAAGCGTAAGCACCTTTGCAGGAAACCCCCTGCTTATAGACCTGCCTATGTTGGTTGAAGAAGGTCTTATAAGTGATTTTTCTTTCCCGAAAGATAAGGAGCCGTCAAGTGTAGACTATGGTAAAGTTGTTGAAATAAAAACTCAACAGCTTAAAGAAATATATCAGAAATCCAAGGGCAAGGTAACTGGTGAATTAAAGACATTTGTACGTAGTAATTCTTGGGTAAAGAATTATGCTTTGTTTTCTGCAGTTAAAGAGCATTTTGGAAAGATTTCACTAATGCAGTGGCCCGATGAAGATATACGTATGCGTAAAAGGGAAGCAATTAAACACTATGAAACGCTTCTTGAAGATAATATAAACTACTATGTATTCATACAATATCTGTTTTTTAAGCAGTGGTTTGCGCTTAAAAAATATGCGAACAAAAAGGGCATAAGCCTTTTTGGGGATATGCCTATATATGTAGCTGAGGATTCTGCCGATGTATGGGCGAACCCCGATGTGTTCCAGCTTGATAAGGAACGCCGCCCGACACATATTGCAGGTGTGCCGCCGGATTACTTTTCAAGCGACGGTCAGCGTTGGGGTAATCCGCTATACGATTGGAAATATCTAAAGAGCAGCAGATATAAGTGGTGGTTAAAGCGCCTTGCTGCTATGGGCAAGATATATGATATATTGCGTGTTGACCATTTTATAGGTTTTGCTAACTATTATTCTATACCCGCAAAGGACAAGACAGCCAAACACGGCAGATGGAAGAAGGGTCCCGGAAAATCCTTCTTTAAAGAGGTGCTAAAACAACTTCCGGAGCTTAAAATAGTGGCTGAGGACCTTGGTGCTGTAAATGATACTGTAAAAAGCTTGCTCTCATACTGCGGTTATCCCGGTATGAAAGTGCTGTCATTTGCGTTTACAGGCAATCCTCATGATACGCACCTGCCCCAAAATTATGAGGAAAATTTTGTAGTATATACGGGTACACACGATAACAGCACATCTGAAGGCTGGTATGATTCTGCAAGCAACGCTCAAAGAGAGCTTGCAAATAAAGTACTCTCAAGGCGTAAAGACCAAAGTTTTTCCGAGGCAATGTGCGAAAATGCAATGAACAGTATTGCAAATACATGCATACTTCCTATGCAGGATATACTGGGTCTACCCGATACTGCGCGTATGAATATACCAAGCACAATAGGCGGTATAAATTGGCGTTGGCGCCTTAAACAAGGTCAAATAACTGAAGAGCTTTCAGGTAAACTTAAAAACCTTAATATACTTTCAGGTAGGGTGTAAATAAGTACAAGCGAAATTGGTATGAACAAGCTTGCGACAAGTATAATATTTCTCAAAGTGATTCAAAATAAATGATTGCTTTGAGAATTTTAATATAGCTTGAAATGTGAATGTTGCGAAAGCTTATTAAGTTCCGTATAATATAAGGGGTTTTTTACTTTTGTATGGGAGGGAAACTATGTCTACTGATATCGGCGATTATTTAGGCGGACAAGTGCATATGATAGGCATAGGCGGCAGCAGCATGTCCGGTCTTGCTGAAATGCTTAAGAAACAGGGCTATAATGTATCCGGTTCCGATTCAAGCGAAAGCCATGCGCTTGAAGCGCTGCGCAATATGGATATAGATGCTAGAGCCGGGCATTATCCTAATATGGTTAGGGAAGCCGATATTGTTATATATTCCGCAGCTATAAGTAAAGAGGACATAGAGCGCAAAGAGGCTTATAAGCTCAATATTCCGCAGATGGAAAGGGCTGTTCTATTAGGGCAGCTTATGCGGGGGTTTGATAAGCGTATTTGTGTTAGCGGAACGCATGGTAAAACAACCACCTGCGCTATGCTGGCGCAAATACTTATTGAATCTAAGCTCAACCCTACCATACATGTGGGCGGCAGGATGGATAGCATAGGCGGCTCAACAAGGGTGGGTAGCAAGGACATTTTTTTGGCTGAAGCCTGTGAATTTAACCGCTCATTTTTGCAAATGTCACCCAGCATTGCTCTAGTGCTCAATATTGAGGAAGACCATATGGATTGCTTTGGCAATATGGAAGGGCTCGAAAACGCATTTTTTGATTTTCTATCCCTTTTACCACCGGATGGAGCTATTATAGCCTTTGCAGAGGACGATAGGGTTATGCGCCTTTGTGGAAGAATGGAGCAAGAATGTATAACATTCGGCATGGACATAGGCGATTGGACTGTTAAAAACCTTATTCACGATGAAAAAGGCAGCCCGAGCTTTACCGCCCTATATAAAGGCAAAGAAATGGCTGATATTAGCCTAATAATAGGCGGGGATTTTAATGTACTACACGCCTTAGCAGCGGTAGCCTGTGCGCATTATTTAGGGGTGGATTTGTCCATTGCAAGCAAGGCGCTTGCCGAATTTAAAGGCGTGCATCGGCGCTTTGAATTTACAGGTGAAGTTAAGGGGATGCGTTTGTACCATGATTATGGGCACAACCCCGCTGAAATGCAGGCGGCTATAAGCGTAGCCAAGCTTCAAAACAGGCGAGTAATAGCAGTAATGCAGCCGCATACATACAGCAGGGTAATAAATATGTTTAATGATTATTTAACCTGTACTAAAGATGCCGATATCACGCTCGTTACAGATATATACGGCGCTAGGGAGGTAGATCCCGGCAATATAAACAGCCAAATGCTGGTTGATGGCATGCTTAAAAACGGTGTTGAAGCCTACCTTACCCCAAGCTTTGATGATACCGAGCAATTTTTATTAAAGTACGGCAAGGAGGGTGATTTAGTACTCACCATGGGCTGTGGAAATATTGACCTATTAAACGAACAAATGCAAATAAACTGGGATAAATCGGAGGAAAGATGAAAGAACGTTTGGAACACATTCGCAATTTCTGTATTATCGCACATATAGACCATGGCAAGAGTACGCTTGCGGACAGGATACTTGAAAAAACCGGCGTGTACGAGCAAAGGGAAATGGTAAGCCAAGTGCTGGATTCCATGGAGCTTGAACGCGAGAGAGGCATAACCATAAAGTCTAAGGCAGTCAACATGAAGTATAAAGCTGAAGACGGCAAAACATACATGCTTAACCTTATAGATACTCCCGGACATGTTGACTTTACATACGAAGTATCCCGCGCGCTTGCGGCGTGCGAGGGCGCAATTCTTGTAGTAGACGCCACTCAAGGCGTTGAAGCGCAGACGCTTGCAAATGTGTACCTAGCGCTTGACCATGATTTAGAAATTATTCCTGTTATTAATAAAGTAGACCTCCCAAGTGCAGAACCCGAGAAAGTAGCTAAACAAATTGAAGAAGTAATAGGCATAGATGCGAGCGAGGCGCCGCTTATATCGGCAAAGGTTGGTACAGGCATTGAAGAGGTACTGGAGCTAATAGTAAAAAGAGTGCCGCCGCCTACCGGGGATAAAAAAGCCCCGCTTAAGGCGCTGGTGTTTGATGCTACATACGACAACTACCGTGGAGCCATATGTTTTGTGCGCATAATGGAAGGCAGTCTTAGAAAAGGTATGCCGATTCGCATGATGCAAACAGGTGCGGATTTTGAAGTGGTGGAAACAGGCTTTCTCTCTAACGGATATAACGAGCAAAATGCTCTATTGCCGGGAGATGTAGGCTATGTTGCGGCTTCCATAAAACAGGTTAGAGATATAAAGGTGGGCGATACCATTACAGATGCAGAAAACCCTGCAGATGAGCCTCTTCCGGGTTATAAACAGGTAACCCCCATGGTATATTGCGGAATATATCCGGCTGACGGCGCGGATTATGCAGCCCTTCAAGATGCTCTTTCAAAACTCCAGATGAACGATGCGTCTTTAGTGTTTGAACCTGAAACAAGCGCTGCGCTTGGTTATGGCTTTAGGTGCGGTTTCTTAGGTCTGCTGCATATGGAAATTATTCAGGAACGTGTAGAAAGGGAGTTTGACCTAGGTATAATTACCACCGTTCCAAACGTTATATACGAGGTGTTGACCAGCTATGGCGAAACGCTGCATATAGATAACCCCGGGCACTTGCCTCCGCCTAATAATATAGAGCTTATGAGGGAGCCTTTCGTATTTGCAACCATTTATACTCCACAAGAATTCGTAGGCACCCTCATGGACCTTTGCCAGGAGAAAAGAGGCGTATTTAAGGACATGCAGTATGAGGGCGAGAGGGTACGCCTCAACTATGATTTACCTCTAAACGAAGTAATTTATGATTTTTTTGATACATTAAAATCACGCAGCCGCGGCTATGCTTCCTTGGATTATGAGCTTACAGGCTATAGGGATAGCGAACTTGTTAAACTTGATATACTGTTAAATGGAGAAATATGTGATGCATTTACAATGATAGTACACAAGGATAAGGCATATAATAGGGGTCGCTCAATATGTGAAAAACTCAAAGATGTAATCCCTCGCCAGCAGTTTGAAATACCCATACAGGCGGCAATAGGCGGTAAAATTATTGCAAGGGAAACCGTAAAGGCTCTGCGTAAGGACGTTCTTAGCAAGTGCTATGGGGGAGATATCAGCCGTAAAAAGAAACTGCTTGAAAAGCAGAAGGAAGGTAAAAAACGTATGCGCCAGTTCGGTTCTGTGGAGCTGCCTAGCGAAGCTTTTATTGCAGTGCTTAAGATGGGGGATGACAAGGCTTGAAATGCCCGAATTGTGGACAATGGAACCGCGCATCGCTTCCGCATTGTTTTAAGTGCGGTACTGTGCTTGTAAGGGACGATAGTTATCAAACGCAGCTTCCCACTGACGAACTTGAGGAAAAACTCCAAAGGACTCAGGATGAGCTGCCTATACAATACCGCATAGATGATTCTGGCAATGAAAGCCCAAGACAGGACCCTAAAGACCAGCTAGCTCTCGAAATGAGAAGCTACCACGAGAGAAAGAGAAGAGGCGAAGAAAGGCAGAGGCAGCTTAGGGAATCCAGCGCAAAACTTGGCTATGCGCCAAGAGGTAGTTCACATGGTGCTGGATATGAAAATAGCGCTATGCATAGTCCGATAGAGTATGATGATTATACGGAAAGTCCTACATACTACGGTTCTTCAAGTGAAACATATGCGGGCTATAATACAGCGGATTTTAAGCTGCCTAAAAAGCATTTTAGAAGGTCCTTTGGTATAAGACGGATACTTCCTATACTTGCAGTTATATTCTTTATATCGGGCTTGTTGGTAGCGGGCTACTTCTTTTTGTTTAAACCTCTGGTGCTGGACAGGAATGTAATTCCTGAGGAGATGATGCCGGAAATTACCGCTTCTATATTAAACGATGCCGCTGCACATACAATACGCATACCGGGCGAGGAAGGCGCACAGATATATATTAAGGAGCTTAGAAAAAGCTTTATGGTAATTGGCGGCTATGCCAGCTTTCAAGTTCAGGATTATACATGGTATGAGCTCATAGAAGAAAACCCGAGCGATAAAAGTACATGGCTCCCTGAAACTATGGAAGTTACGCTAACACCCTACATACGCTCTGAAACCGGCGAGCAGGTACCATTACCTTTGATACAATACAATATTAATATTCCGCAAAGCCCGCTGCTGTTAATTAGCCCTACATCAAGATATATAGAAACCAGCATGCAGACATACAAGATAGAATTTCAGGTTATGACTAACAGCCAAGTATATATCAACGATGAGGATTATTCTTCATTCGTAAACACTCAGGACGGGTTAATATCCTACAACGCTGCAATAAGCCCTATAGGCGAAAATGTGATAGATATTACCGTACGCAGCCAATACTATCGCATGAATACTGTAAGCCTTACAATATATAGGGAAGTACAGGATATACCCCTTGAACTCGACCCTACCTTGGATGATGAGAGCAGTAAAGAACGTATGCCTATTTTCGGCACTACAAGGGCGGGTGCGACAATAACCGTGCTCAGCCCCCACAGGAAGCTTGATACATCAGAACTCAGCACAATGGGTAAGTTCAATTTTGATGCACTATTTGAACACTACGGTACTAATACCGTGCGCATACAGGCGGACTATCCAGGGAAAAGCTCTACTATAATTGAATATAATGTATATTATCTGCCGAACCCTAATACCTATACCACAAGGGCTTGGGCTATTAATGACGGCTTTGGTTATCAGGATTTGCTTGCCAACCTACAAAAAAGGGTTGAAAAAACGCAGGTATATGTTATGACAGGTGAAGCAATAGAAATTATTTCAGAGCAGCCGCAGCTTGTAGTGTTTGATGTGTCCGATGGAAAAACAGCAAACAAGCTCCCCGTGCTGCTTGAAAACGAGAGCAAAACCAAATGGGAGCTTGGAAAACGTTATAATATATACGCCGATGCCTATGGTATGTACGATAATATGCCCCGCCTTATTGCAAGGTATACATATAAACCTAAGAATTGAAGCTTAAGGCTTAATTTAACATATTAACAAATTTATCCACTGTGGATTGCAGGAATGAGCTTGTGTTTAGGTTATCACCCTTTTCAAGAATATTATCTAAATTATTCATTATGCCTATATGGAAAAATGGAAGCAAACTATGTATAATACACTTCGGAAAGGGGGAGAGTGATATAGCTAAGAAATACAGAACCAGCCTGCTTGGGAAATTATTAAGCTATGTTCCAAAGAATATAAAGCTGCTGTATCCGTTTTATTTGGCCGGCACTCTCAGCCTTAAAGAGGATTTTTTTTATTCTAAAGCGGTAACTCGTGATATAGATAAACTGCGCATAGCATATTGCTCGGACATACACTTTGGACCTATGTTTTCAAAAGATAGGGCAGTAGATTTAATAGAAAGAATTAATGCGCTTTCAACAGATATAGTAATACTTGGCGGGGATTATGGCGAAACCACCAATACAGGCATAGATTTTTTTAAGATTACTCCCAATTTCAAATCCCGCTACGGCTGCTATGCCACAATAGGCAACCATGATTTGTGGGGAAACGAAGATGAATTTAAAAACCTACTCGATGTAATGAAAGATAAAGGCATAACTCCTCTTATAAATGAAAGCTACATTATAGAAATTGGGAGTACAAAGCTTGTACTATTTTCAAACGATGATATAAAGATGGGGGAACCTAAGCTTGATAAACTTTATGAAGCAAGGGAAATTCCAAATTCATTTATATTATTCTTTCCTCACTCTCCTGATATTTTACCTGAAATAACCAATAAAAAAGCCCCTGTATTTGATGTGGCATTATGCGGTCATACGCACGGGGGACAGGTGTCATTTTTTGGAAAGAGCGTATTTTCCTCAAGCAAATATAAGGATAGGTATTTAAGCGGATGGATAGAAGAAAACGGTCATAGAATAATGGTGTCAAACGGTGTAGGTACTTCTATTATGCCTGTGAGGATAGGCTCAAAGCCGGAATATCATTTAATAGAGCTTAGAACTTTAGAACATTCTTAAAGCAGGTAGCGCATTTAAAGTAAGTGGCGCGTATTCTTTTTTAACATACATTCCATAAGCGCAGGAGGCTATCATAGCCGCATTGTCCCCGCATAGGGATAGCATTGGCATGTTAAGTTCTATACCTAGATTATCGCATTCCTTTTGCATACGCTCTCTAAGTAAACTGTTTGCGCTTACTCCGCCCGCTAAAAGCAGCTTATCAGGCTTAAGTTTTTTTGCTGCAAGCATTGTCTTATCTACAAGAGAATCCACAACAGCTTTTTGGAAGGATGCAGCCATATCAGCGGGTTCATATTTTTCGCCCTTCTGCTCCATATTATGAAGGGCGTTTATAAATGCGGTTTTTAGCCCAGAGAAGCTGAAATCATACTCACCTTGGGTTTTAGGGGTGGGGAGCTTAAGTGCGCTGTCATCGCCCTGTCTTGCAATCTTATCAAGCTTAGGTCCTCCGGGATAACCTAGCCCCAGCACCCTTGCAGCTTTGTCAAAGGCTTCGCCTGCAGCATCGTCATGTGTGCAGCCTATAAGGCTGTAATTGTTGTTTTCATCTATGTATATAATATGGCTATGCCCCCCGCTTACAACAAGGCATAAAAAAGGCGGGTATAGCTTAGGGTTTGTAATATAATTCGCACATATATGCGCCTCTATATGGTTTACTGCAATTAGAGGTTTATTTGTCGCATAAGCAAGCCCCTTAGCGTAGGATACACCAACAAGCAGTGCACCCACAAGACCGGGTCCCTGTGTTACAGCTATTGCGTCTATTTTTTCAAGCGGCACACCGCTTTTATTTAGCGCTTCTTCAACTACTATGTCTATTTTTTCTGTATGCGCTCGTCCTGCTATCTCAGGTACAACACCGCCGTATATTTCATGCAGCGGTATCTGCGAATACACTATGTTTGACAGCATTTCCCTTCCGTTTGCAACTACAGAAGCGCAGGTTTCATCGCAACTGGTTTCAATGCCCAGTATATATATATCCTTACTCGGCATTTTTTACTTCCTTTTTTTGAAATATAAATGCAAAACAAGCCATCAAAAGGCACAATATAAGAGGTAAATGTCGCTTTGCAAAAAGGGCAATGTAGCCTGAAAAGAAAGAAGTAGGCATAAGCTGAATTAACAAATCCTTTTCAGGCGATAGAAGCCAACGATCATTATCAAAAAGTAATTCATGGAATTTGGTAAACGCTGTATCAAAATCCAAATATACAAATAGTGCAGTAGCTGCAATAAGTATTAAAAAAATTCCAAACCCTACTACAAAAGCAAATTCAACAGTTTCTGTGCTTATCTTAAACAGTTTAATCTTATTTATTATGAATAGCAGCAGAAAGAAAAAACCAATCCCTCCCATATACCATATAAGCCCAAGACCGGTATCTACAAGCTTACGCACGTCTTCAAGGTGCAGTGTTTCTTTTTCAGATAGTGATAAGCTTTCTTCGCCTTCAAAATCTACTTTTTCGCTTTCACCCTTTAAGTATTTAGTTATACCCTTTGCGATAGAGTTATATTGGCTGTCTTCAAGCTGCACTTCGGAATGCTTAATAAACATATCCTGCATTACGCCTGTGTCTGTAGCAAGCCTTGCCAGTTGAAAGCCTACATAAAAGAGCGCAAATAAAAGCGCCAATACACTTAAAATAATACGGAGAGGAATTTGCTTTTTAATCATTGCATCTTAAGGTAGGCGGTTATGAAGCCGTCTATATTTCCGTCCATAACATCGTCAATATTGCCGCTTTCAAAGCCCGTGCGATGGTCCTTAACCATGGTATACGGCTGAAATATATAGGAGCGTATCTGGCTGCCCCATTCTATCTTTTTCATTTCACCCTTTATTTCAGCCATCTGTTCTTCCTTCTCGCGCTCTCTTAGTTCCACAAGCTTGGCACTTAGCATCTTCATACACATTTCGCGGTTCTGTATCTGGCTGCGCTCATTCTGGCAGGACACAACTATACCCGTTGGCATATGTGTCATGCGTACGGCGGAGTCAGTTTTATTTACATGCTGACCGCCTGCGCCGGTTGACCTGTAAGTATCAACGCGTACATCTTCCATGTTTATTTCAATTTCTTCATCATTTTCAAGCATGGGTGCTACATCAAGCGATGAAAAAGATGTATGGCGCCTAGCGTTTGAATCAAAGGGGCTAATGCGTACAAGCCTGTGTACGCCTTTTTCGCCTCGCAGATAGCCGTAAGCGTTTTCGCCGTCCACTTCAAATGTGGCGGATTTTGCCCCTGCCTCATCACCATCAAGAAAATCTAGCAGGCGGATTTTAAAGCCCTTTTTCTCGCAGTACCTTGTATACATGCGGTAGAGCATCTGTGTCCAATCCTGCGCCTCTGTACCGCCGGCTCCTGCATGAAGGCTGAGCACTGCATTGCAGTTATCATAATCTCCTCGCATAAGCGTTTCTATAGCTAGATTGTCTATTTCTTGAGATAGTTCTTCCAAGGTATCTATTGCCTCTTGAGCAAGCTCCTTTTCGCTTTCCTCTTCAGCCAGTAGGAGCATGGTTTCAACATCCTCACATTTTGAAACGAGTTCTATATAGTGGTTGATTTTGTTGTCAATCTTAGCACGCTTTTTATTTACAGCCGTTGAATACTCTATATCCTCCCAAAAGCCGGGGGAGTTCATCTCCTCTTTTAGCTCTTCAAGCTGCTTTTTAAGTTCATCAATACGCAGACCCTCGCCAACTTCTTTAAGCTTTGCCTTTTCTTGTTCAAGTTTTATTTTGCTATCTTCAATTTCTATAAACAATTAATCACCTATCTGCCACAGCAATGTTTATATTTTTTGCCGCTGCCACAAGGGCAGGGGCTGTTTCTGCCTATTTTTTTGGCTTTAACTACCGGCTGCCTTGGGGCGTCTATATTGCCAGCAGCATTTGAAGCGCTGTCAGTACCCTTTTCGCTTGTAACCCTTGCAACGGAGCGCCTTTCTGCAGGCTTACTTATCCTAGTTTGGAATAGCTGTCGCAGTGTGTCCTCCTGGATGAGCCTAACCATCTCATCAAACATGTCGTAGCTTTCCATAGTGTACTCATTTACCGGGTCTCTTTGGGCGTATGCTCTAAGCCCTATACCCTCTCTCAGCTGATCCATAGCGTCTATATGGTCCATCCAGCGTGTGTCAACCGCACGCAGCAGCAGATTGCGCTCAAGCTCGCGCATATCTATGCCAATAGAAGAAATATCGCTTTCCCTACGGGCATAGAAATCATCCGCAGCCTTCATGAGGAATGCAATAATTCCGTCCCTATCAAAGGAGCTAAGGGCATCGGTGTTCCTTGAAAAAGTGCCTTTTGGTATGCACAGCCTTTCAAGGTAATCGCTAAGCCCTTCAATGTTCCAAGCAGAGTTTTCTCCTGTGCAGAACCTATCAACAGCTTCTGTTATAAGCTTTTCGCCCATGTTCTTGATGGCATCATGCATGTTTTCGCCCTCAAGCACTTGTCTGCGTTGGTCGTATATAATGGTGCGCTGTTTGTTCATTACATCGTCATACTTAAGCACGTTTTTACGTATCTCATAGTTGCGGCTTTCTATGCGCTTTTGTGCGTTTTCTATCTGTTTGGTAAGAAGCCCAGCTTCAAGCGGCTCTGAATCGTCCATGCCGAGTTTTTCGGTAATTACCTGCATTCTTTCGCCGCCGAATAGACGCATGAGGTCATCCTCTAGGGATATAAAGAACTGAGAAGAACCGGGGTCTCCCTGCCTTCCCGCTCTACCCCTAAGCTGGTTATCTATCCTGCGGCTTTCGTGCCTTTCAGTGCCTATTATATGTAGACCGCCAAGCGCGACGACTTTCTCATGCTCCTTGTCGGTTTCTTTTCTATATTCGCTGCAAAGTTCATTGAACCTCTTGCGGGCGGCGATTATTTCCTCGTTAGATGTATCGCCTTTGCCTGTGGCTTCTTCTATAATTTCATCTTCATAGCCCTCTTGTGCCATGGTTTTCCTCGCCATATATGAAGGGTTGCCGCCAAGCAGTATGTCAGTACCTCTACCTGCCATGTTAGTGGCTATTGTAACTGCGCCTAAATGACCAGCTTGCGCTACTATGCTAGCTTCCCTTGCGTGGTGCTTGGCGTTTAGTACCTCATGCGTTACTCCCCTTCTTTTAAGCATGGCGCTTAGCTGTTCGCTTACCTCAACAGAAATAGTACCTACAAGAAGAGGCTGTCCTGTTTGATGACGGTTTACTATTTCATCTATAACGGCTGTATATTTGCCTTTTTTGCTGCGGTATACTACATCGTTTAAGTCCTCGCGTATCATTGGCATGTTGGTAGGTATTTCAACTACATCAAGGTTATATATGCCTTGAAATTCGGATTCCTCTGTTTTAGCTGTACCTGTCATACCGGAAAGCTTTTTAAACATGCGGAAATAATTTTGGAAAGTGATAGTCGCCAGTGTCTTGCTCTCTCTTGCTACCTGCACATTTTCCTTAGCTTCTATTGCCTGGTGAAGCCCGTCAGAATACCTACGACCTACCATAAGCCTGCCGGTGAATTCATCAACTATAACAACTTCGCCGTCTTGCACCACATAATCTATATCCTTTTTCATAAGGGTGTTTGCCCTTAGCGCTTGGATTATATAGTGGTTAAGCTCGTTGTTTTCTGGGTCTGAAAGGTTGTCTATACCAAAAGCGTTTTCGGTTTTGGATATACCTTGCTCGGTGAGTACTGCGGAGCGCTCTTTTTCGTCCACAGTATAGTCATCTTCGTTTCTTAGGCGCTTTACAAAACTGTCCGCCTTGCCGTACATATCGGTGGGTTTATCGCCTTGACCTGAAATTATAAGCGGTGTTCTGGCTTCGTCTATGAGTATAGAATCAACCTCGTCAACTATAGCAAAGGCATGGCCTCTTTGTACCATGTTTTCCTTGTATATGACCATGTTATCGCGCAGATAGTCAAAGCCCATCTCGTTGTTTGTACCGTAGGTAATATCACAAAGGTAGGCGTTTTTCCTCTCCTCGCTGCTAAGTCCGTGCACTATTACGCCTACAGTCATCCCGAGGAAATGGAAAAGCTTACCCATATCCTCTCCTTGGAATTTGGCAAGGTAGTCGTTCACAGTAACTATATGCACGCCTTCTCCGGTGAGCGCATTTAGGTACGCGGGCAGACAGGCGGTAAGGGTTTTACCTTCGCCTGTTTTCATTTCGGCTATTCTGCCTTGGTACAGCACTATTCCGCCTATAAGCTGCACCCTAAATGGACGCAGCCCAAGTACTCTATCAGCTGCTTCCCTAACCGTTGCAAAAGCTTCGACCAGTATATCGTCTAAACTTTCGCCGGATTTTAGGCGGTTTTTAAAATGCTGAGTTTTTGCTTTAAGCTCACTATCGCTGAGCTTTCTATAATCGTTTTCTAAAGCTTCTATTTCGTCGGCTATTTTTTCAAGCGGTGCCAGCGCGGTATTTCCGCCTATACCGAATAACTGTTTTATCTTCTTAAACATTCACTTCTCCTTTGGCAAAAGCCAAGCACATTATAACATGCAAGCTATTCAGCTGCAATTCCTTGCCCGAGATAAACCTTTATGATAATATTATCGCAGCTTCTTTGAAGGGTAGGTTTGATAAGATATTTAAGGGACTATTTGATTTTAGAAAGGGTGAAATAAAGCTGTCCTTATCCGGCGTGTATTTTGAGGATACTTACATTGGAGCTGAAAATATTATCAAATACGATGTACGCCTTAGAAGGAGAAAGGTAGGTTATGTAACTATCCGCATAGGAGAGAGTCCGCAGCTTTTTTATCTGGGGCATATAGGCTATAGGATAAACGAGCCCTTTCGTGGGAATGGCTATGCTGCAAAGGCGGTGGAGCTACTTATACCTATAATTAGAAGGCTGGGCTATAAAAGTATGGTAATTACAACAGATGAAGACAATATACCGTCAAGAAAAACCTGCGAGAAACTTGGCTGCATTCTTGAACAAATAGTAAAGGTGCCGAATATGTTTTTAGACCTTTGCATGGGTTCTAAAACCAAGTGCAGATATATACTTATAATTTAGGGGGAAATGTGTTAAAAAAGATACAGGGCTTAGATACTTTCTACTGCTCATACGGAGATAAGGGGGATTATTTGCTTATACTACACGGTTGGGGCGTGGATACAAGCACTATGATGCCCATAATCAGGATACTGTCAAAAAATTATAGGGTAATTGCCTTTGATTTTCCCTTCCATGGCGGCACAGAAATGCCGGGCACCGATTGGACTGTTAAAGACTTTGCCGATTTTACTCTTGATTTTATTAAACAAATGGGGATTGAAGGCTGCCATGTTTTGGCGCATTCCTTTGGCGCTAGGGTTGCGGTAGAAATTGCAAGTGCAAAGCCTGATGTGTTTAATAGGATAATACTTACAGGCGCAGCGGGCATTAAGCGCAAAGCTACCCCTATTCAAAAATACAGACTGTATAGATACAAATTTATAAATGTAGTTCTTAGCTTAATTTCAAAATTACCAGTACTTGGAAAGCATGTCCAACGCATATGCGATTCGCACCGCAGGGCTCACTCATCAGAAGACTATCTTGCGCTTAAAGAGGGTATGCATAACACATTTAAAAATATAATCTCCCATGACCAGAGGGCACTGCTGCCTAAAATTAAAAACTCTGTACTGCTTATATGGGGTAGGGATGATAACGAAACTCCCCTTTGGATGGCTAATGTGTTCAATACTGAAATACAAAACAGCCGTCTTGTAATTATGCAGGGCGGACATTTTGCTTTCAACAGCTACCCTGATGCTTTCTGTGATTTCTGTCTGGACTTTTTAGAGGAGGCATAATACCGTGTCTGATTTTCTTCTTATTTTATTATGGTATAGTCCAGCGGTGGCGCTGCTTCTTATATCGCCTTTATTTGTAATGTATTATCAGCTTAGCAGCTATCAATTTAAGGGCTTTATATCTACTATAATCCGCCAGATAAAGCGCATTATAAAAACCGGTGTTGTCGTATTTATTGCTTCATTCCTTATTTGCTATATTTCAGGCTCGCTGGCTGGTTTGGGCGGAGCGTGGAAGATATTAGCGCCTATAATAGGCATACTGGCTATGATATATACAGGTTATAAGATAGGCAAGGGCATATATACCGGCAGGGAAGGCAAGAGCAGCCTTAATTTTACTGCTAGGGTAAAGCGTTTCTATTTTATGTATGTAATAGTGCTATTTCTTATATTTTATTTGCTAAAAAAAATAGTACCTATTATGGGTTTAAATGCGTTTCCAACGCTTTTTTCTCCACTTTGGATTATACTATCTGCAATATTAGTATGGCCTATTGAAAGGCTAATATATGAGCTTTACTTCCAAGACGCAAAGCGCATATTAAAAGAAAGGGACGATATACTTGTTATAGGCGTAACTGGAAGTTTTGGGAAAACAAGCGTAAAATTTTTTATGCAGACTGTGCTAAGCCAAAAGTATAATGTGCTGTGTACAAGGGATAGCCGCAACACGCCAATGGGCGTTGCAACCTGTATAAGGGAAGATATTATGCCTTCTCACAATATATTTATTGCGGAGCTTGGCGCAAGGCATAGGGGCGATATTAAGGAATTATGCCGATTACTCTCTCCCAAAATAGGCGTGCTTACAAGTGTAGGTCCGCAGCACCTAGAAACATTCGGCAGCATAGATGCCATTAAGCAAACTAAGTATGATTTAATACGCGCCCTTCCCTCTGACGGCTTTGCTGTTTTCGGTGAAGACCATGCAATAGTGCACACTCTATATGAGCAGACTAAAATTCCCAAGGTTATTGCAGGGGATAATGGCGAAGATATTTGGGCGGAAGACTTTATAGAAAAGGGCACTGAAACCCACTTTACTATATGCTCCAAGGATGGCAGGCGGATACCTGTAAGGATGCATTTAAGGGGAGCCCATTATGTTAATAATGCGCTTATAGCTGCGGCAGTTGCCATAAAGCTTGGTCTTAGCGATAGGCAAATAATGTACGGCGTTGAGCTGCTTACCTCTATACGCCATCGCTTCAAAATTGAAATGGGGAAGGATGGCGTACACCGCATAAACAACGGCTATAATGCTAACCCTGTAAGCTCTTCACAGACACTAGCGGAACTTGGAAAGCCAAACTACGATGGCAGGCGTATTGTTATTACCCCCGGTTTTGTAGAACTTGGTTTTGAGGAAGAACGCTACAATAAGGAACTTGGTATGCAGATAGCCTCCGTTGCAGATGTAGTACTGCTTATAGGTAAAAAACGCACGGAGCCTATAGCCGAAGGCTTAATTAAGGCGGGCTTTCCTAAAGATGCCATACATGTGTTTGATTCTCTTAAAGAGGCTAATGACTATTATGAAACAATAAAAGCGCGTGGAGATTATGTGCTCTACGAGAACGACTTGCCGGACCATTATAGCGAGGTGTAGCATGAAAAAAACACAACTGGGGCTGATTTTCGGCGGCAGATCCTGCGAGCATGAAGTGTCCGTAATAAGTGCGCTTCAACTTTCAAGGTTTGTGGATTTAAATAAATACGATTTATACCCAATATATATAAACAAAAGCGGGGAATGGTTTTGGGGCGATGGACTGCTTGAGCTTAATAACTTTAGAGAGCCTATAATGTTTTCAAAACCTGGCATATATGAACGTGTAACGCTTGATATTACATCAAGGTCAGGCGCGTTAACGGTTATGCAAAACGGTAAGGGGCTTTTTGGAAAGCCTAAGCTAAAAATAATCACCAAACTTGATTGCGCTTTAGTAGTAATGCATGGTCTGCATGGTGAAGACGGCAGTTTGCAAGGTTTTCTTGAACTTGCGGATATTCCCTATTCTTCAACTGGCGTTGTGGGCTCTGCAGCAGGTATGGATAAAATAATAATGAAACATGTATTCAGGGGCGCGGGCATACCCGTGCTTGAGGATACAAGCATACTCAGAAGTGATTTTAGAGAGAACAGAAAATCTGTTGTTTATGAGATTGAAAAAGTTTTACCGTATCCTGTATTTGTCAAGCCCGCCAACTTAGGTTCATCAATAGGTATAAGTAAGGCTAGAAATAGAGAAGAGCTAATAAGCGCAATTGAATTAGCTTGCGAATACGACAGGAGAATATTAATAGAAAGAGGCTTAAATGAGCCTGTAGAAGTAAACTGCTCGGTTATGGGCTTTGACAATGATATACGCGCATCGGTTATAGAAATGCCGTCAACGGGCGGCGATATGCTAGGTTTCTTTGAAAAATATCTTAGGGATAGTGGCGGTGAAGGCATGGCATCGCTAAGCCGCATTATACCGGCTCCCATAGGGGCTGAGCTTACCAAAAAAGTTAAAGAGCTGTCCATGAAAGTGTTTAGGCTGCTGGATTGCAAGGGAGTAGTTCGTATAGACTGGATGATAGACCAAGTTACCGGCAAGCTTTTTATAACTGAAATAAATACTATACCGGGCTCGCTATCATTTTACCTTTGGAATAAGACTGAACCACCTATACGCTATCCAAAGCTAATAGATAATCTCGTGTTATACGCAATAAAGGCGCACGAAGAAAAACATGAGAACAATTACGCCTACCACTCCGACCTATTTAGCAAGATGAGCCTTACAGGTTCAAAAGGGAGCAAAGCATAAGTTTTTACGCAGATGTGCTTATAGAGCTAAGATTGCGGTTAGAATAAAAATATAGTATCATTGGCTGTGTGATTATATTAAAAGAGGAGATGTTGCCGCCTTTGACTTTAACATTAGACACTATGGACCAATGCCAAGCGCTGTTCGGTTATAACGATAGGAATATCCGCATAATTGAAGAGGAGCTTTCGGTACGCATACATCTTAGGGATAATGCGCTTCATATAACCGGTGATGAGCTAAACTGCAACGCAGCAAGTGAAGTTATATACCAGCTGCTTGAATTACATGACAGTGGGGAGATGATAGATACCTCTTCAGTACAGTACTATATAGACATGGCTTTCAGCGGCGATATGCCAAGCGCTAGAGCCTTGATGAACGATGTTGTCGCCTATACTTACAGAGGGAAAAAGATTGTAAACAAAACGCAAGGACAGAGGGAGTATACAAGCTCTATACGCAATAACGAGCTTACCCTTGCAATAGGTCCTGCAGGCACCGGCAAAACTTATTTGGCGGTTGCCCTTGCTGTGGTCGCTATGAAAGCTAAGGCGGTTGAAAGATTAGTGCTTACCCGACCCGCAGTTGAAGCTGGGGAAAAGCTTGGTTTTCTCCCCGGTGATATGTCCCAAAAGGTTGACCCGTATTTAAGACCGCTTTATGATGCCCTATATGATATGCTGGGCGCAGATGGTTATATGCGCTATACCGAAAGGGGTATGATAGAAGTAGCTCCCCTTGCCTTTATGCGGGGCAGAACTCTAAGCGACGCTTTTATAATACTAGACGAAGCGCAGAACACTACGCCCGAGCAGATGAAGATGTTCTTAACACGTATAGGTAAAAACGCTAAATGCGTTGTAACGGGCGACTTAACCCAGATAGATTTGCCTCAAGGACGAAAAAGCGGTTTAAGCGATGCTGTGGATGTATTAACCGGAATTGAAGGTATAGGTATAGTAAATCTCACTCGTCATGACGTAGTTCGAAATGACCTAGTTCAAAGGATAGTACAGGCGTACGAAAATAGGAGTAAGATTCAGGCAAATGAATAACAAGAAAGAAAACAGAATAGCATTGCTACGAAGCTTTCTTAAATCCAACACTCTTAAATGTATTGTGGTTAATATTGTTGGCGTTATTGTTATTTTGTTCATGGTTTTGGCTGCTGTAACGCCTATAAGGTATAACCTAAGGGTTGGTATGGTGCCGACGCACACTATTTCAGCCAGCAAAGATGTAATCGACGAAATAAGCACTGAAAAGAATAGAAAAATTGCAGCTGAAAGTGTTGCGCCCACGTATAAACTACAAGAGGGAGTAACCGAAAAAGTACTAAATAAGCTAGAATTAATTAAAAACGAACTTTTCGCAGTAATTCAGTACGCTAAAACGCTTGAGGATTACTCGCCAGATAGGCGTTACACAAAGGAAGAACTAGATTATGCATCTGATATGCTGTCGGATATAAGTTTGCGCTCTTTTCAACTTCAATCCCTCATGAACACAAGTGAGGAGGATTTTAATACGCTGTTTGGTTCTCTAAAGGACACTATAACTAACACCATGCAGGGCAGCGTAAGCGAGGGGCAAGAAAATAGCGCAATAAACAGTATTGTAAGCATTATCGGTTACAGTACCGAGATAAATGTGCTTCAAAACGTAGCATTGCCTGTTCTAAAGGAAGTTATCATGCCTAATATGGTTATAGATAACGAAGCTACAGAGCTTGCGCGTAATGCCGCAATGGACGATGTTGACCCTGTAATTTATAAGCAAGGGCAGAACATTGTGGTTCGTGGAGAAGGTAGGATAAAAGAAAACCAGATAAAAATGCTGGATAGTCTTGGTCTTCTTGATACGGATACCACAGATTATAAAACCTATGCGGGCGCAACTATAATAGTGTTTTTATCGCTTTTGGGTTTAATGCTATGCCTTAATAATTTAGATAAAAACGTGTTTCTTGATACAAAGAGGCTAATAATAATATATTTGGTGATGTCAGTCGGGCTGTTGTTTAGCATACTAGCAAAAATTATAGGCTATATATATGCAGCGCCAATGCTATTTGTGTCAATAATTATTTCCGCTTCTGTAGGCTATAGACCGGCGCTTTTAGCAAGCGCGGCATTTTCAGCTATCGCTTCATTTATGCTTGCGATAGGGGGGCATAATACCGCCGCTGATGCTTGTTTCATGTTTATATCAGGAATAGCATCAGGAACAGTTTCAGCGCTTATGCTTAAGGATAATTCAAGACGTACCCATGTGCTTATGGCCGGTTTTACGGGTTCTGTTATTTCTGCTCTCACTGTAATTGCTGCAGGTATGATGGTAAGTAACGATACGGGTTTAATATTTTCAAATGCCGCGTGGTCTTCAATGGGCGGAATAATTTCAACTCTGATCAGTATTGGTTTGCAGCCGCTGCTAGAAACACTATTTAACCTTCCCACCCAAAGCAGGCTTATAGACCTTTGTAACCCCAAACAGCCTTTGATGAATAGACTTTTAACCGAAGCTCCGGGTACATACCATCATAGTCTTGTAATTGCTAATTTAGCCGAAGCCTGTGCTGAGAAAGTGGGCGCAAATCCTTATCTTGCAAGGGCGGGCGGATATTATCATGATATAGGCAAGCTTAAGCGTCCCAAGTATTTTAAAGAAAATCAGATAAATCAGGAGAATATACTAAACGAAAATGAGCCACAGGTTTCAGCAACAATAATTACAGCACACATAAGGGATGGACTTGTCTATGCGAAACAGCATCGCCTGCCGGTTGAACTTCAAAATATTATAGCTGAACATCATGGTAATTCACTAGTTATGTACTTCTATTCTAAAGCTGTTCTACAAGACGGTAAAGAAAATGTTAATGAGGATGACTATAGGTATGATGGTGTACCGCCAAAGAGTGCCGAAGCTGCCATAGTTATGCTATGTGACACTATAGAGGCGGCAGTCCGTTCGCTAAAGCAACCCAGCATGGAAGAGATTGAGGAGTTCACATTTAAACTCATACAGCAAAAGATAGAGGATGGGCAACTGCGCAACGCGCCTCTTACCATGGATGATTTGCACGATATTGCTGAAAGTTGCGCGAAAGTGCTGTATGGAGTATTCCATGAGCGGGTTGAGTATCCTAGCAGAAGCAGATCTTCAAAATTATTTGAAATACTGCCTTCTAAAAAAATTAAGGTTGACAAGGGCGAAAACGGAGAAAACAATACCCAAGGTGATGCCGAATAATGAAATGTAGACTAAGTTTAATTATAGAAGACGAAGAAAAGCTTATAGGTGAGGATTTTAAAGCTACATTTCAGCTATGTGCTGACAGTTGTGCTAAGCTTGTAAATCTGCCTAGAAATTGTTTTGCCAGCATTTACATAGTAAACGATGCTGCTATTAAAAATATTAATAAAGAGCATAGGAATATAGATAAAGCTACCGATGTGTTAAGTTTTCCCAGCCTAGAGCTTACAGAGGCGGACTTTTTTAATTTAGATAAAAAGCAGCTTGTAAAAGAGTGGGATATAGAAAAAAATGCTTATTTTTTAGGCGATATAGTTATATCCTTTGAAAGGGCGAAGTTTCAAGCTGAGCGCTTTGGACATACAATTAAAAGGGAACTTTGTTACCTGCTTGTACACGGTATATTCCACTTATTAGGTTTTGACCATATTGAAAAGAGAGATAAAAAAATCATGAGAAAAAACGAAGAACTTGTACTAAATGAAGCTATATTTAAAGCAAATGAAAATGTAATGATTCAAAAGGCTTGGGATATGCTTAAATATTCCTATGTACCCTATTCTGAATATAGGGTATGTGCGTGTCTGCTAACCAAGGACGGAAATATGTATACAGGCAACAATATAGAAAACGCTTCCTACGGACTTACAATATGCGCAGAGAGAACAGCAGTGTTCAAGGCGGTAAGCAGCGGAGATAGGGATTTTATAGCTATTGCAATAGTATCCGATGGTATTGCGCCGTGGCCCTGCGGCGCTTGCAGGCAGGTTCTAAATGAATTTGCAGAAGATATGCATGTGGTTATTGCATGGGGTGAGGATAATAAAGAATACTCAACGCTTAAAGAGCTGCTGCCTAAAAGCTTTTCGCCCTCACTTAGCGCAGAAAAAAGATTTGTGGAATGAGAAATGTATATGCAGGATAAATTTAAGTCTGGATTTGTTGCGCTTATAGGAAGACCTAATGTAGGGAAATCAACTCTATTAAATGCTATGGTGGGGGAGAAGGTGGCAATAGTATCTCCCAAGCCGCAGACTACAAGAAGCCGCCTTATGGGTGTTGTAAAGCTTGAAAATGCACAGATAGTTTTCCTTGATACGCCGGGCATACATAGAGCTAAAAACAAACTTGGCGAATATATGATGCAGTCTGTAGAAGCAGCGCTAAGCGGAATAGATGCCCTATGTATTATGCTTGATGTAACGGACGTTAGGCAGCAGGATCACGCAATAGCTAAACAGTATACTGGGCTTTCGGTTCCGATATATCTTCTGCTAAATAAAATTGATAGGTTAATCCCGCAGGAAATCCTACCTATAATTGACGAGTTCTCAGGCTATAATTTTAAAGCCATACTTCCAATAAGCGCAATTAAAAATGACGGTGTAGCTGAGCTGTTATCAATACTTGAAGAAGCAATGCCCCAAGGTCCTAAATATTTCCCCGATGATATGATGACAGATCAGCCTGAAAGGGTAATTATAGCCGAACTTATACGCGAAAAGGCTCTATTATATCTTCAAGAGGAAGTGCCGCACGGGGTGGGAATAGAAATACTTAAAATTGAACAACTTAACGATTCTCTAAGCGAAATACAGGCGACAATATACTGCGAAAAGGATTCACATAAGCGGATTATAATAGGCAAACAGGGAAGCATGATAAAAAAAATAGGCAGCGGCGCTAGGCGAGAGATTGAAACCCTGCTGGGTCATCAGGTGCATTTAGACCTTTGGGTTAAGGTGCGCCCTAATTGGCGCAACTCTCAAGCAGATCTTCGTACGCTTGGATACACAGAGGGAAATTAAATGAAAAGGCGTCTGTTGTCATCTATAATTGCGTTTCTTCTGTTTTTGCCATGTGGTCAAGCGGTGCAATATAAAAAATACAGCCATGTTTTTTTCGATACTTTTGATACTGTTATAACCATAATAGGCTATGCGGAGAATAAAGCAACATTTGATAGTGTAGCCAGACTAGCTGAGGAAAAGTTTAATATATACCATAAACTTTTTGACTGCTATAATGAATACGATGGAGTAACAAATATCTATACAGTAAACGAAAAAGCTTTTAAGTCGCCTGTAGTAGTGCCAAAAGAGCTGTTTAATTTAATTAAACTATGCAAAGATGTGCAGCCAAAGCTAAACAATACCCTAAATATTGCGATGGGAAGTGTGCTTTCACTATGGCATGATGCAAGGGAATATTCAACTAAAAATCCCGACAAAGCCTATTTGCCTAATATTGATAAACTAATTGAGGCCTCAAAACACATGAATATTGATGATATAATACTAGATGAAGAAAACCGCAGCATATTTATTAAAGACCCTGAGCTAAAAATAAACTTAGGCGCAGTTGCTAAAGGATATGCAACTGAGCTTGTTGCCCAAGAGATCTTAAATAGCAGTATGCCTTCGTTTATTATAAATGCCGGGGGAAACATAAGAACAGGCAATCCTCCGCTTGACGGTAGAGAAAACTGGGGGGTGGGTATACAGGACCCATTTGACCCTTCAGGGATGTTTGAAACAATCTTCCTGCATAATTTATCCGTAGTTACCAGCGGGGATTATCAGCGCTATTATGAAGTTAATGGTGAAATATACAACCATATAATATCTCAAAAAACGCTTTATCCGGCTGATTTTATGCATTCTGTAACCATAGTTACGGAGGATTCGGGGGTGGCTGATATGCTATCCACTGCGCTCTTTCTTATGCCCTATGAAGAGGGGAAAGAATTTCTTGAAAACTATCAAAATGTGGGTGCCATATGGTATCTTATGGATGGAAGCATTAAAGCTACAGAAAATATAATAAATATGCTTGGTTCAACTCTTAAGGGCAATTAGTTTTTTAGTATATACATATTAAGTTGGCATTTGTATTAATCATACGGATTTCTTGCCAATTGCCCTATTTGTGTTATAATAAAGAAAAAGGGGTGCAAATTATGAAATGTCCATATTGCGCAGGAGAAGATAGCCGGGTGGTGGATTCACGCCCTACTGAAGATAGAACCAGCATACGCAGAAGGCGTGAATGCACAAGCTGTTCAAGGCGTTTTACGACTTATGAAAAGCTTGAGAATGTACCTCTTCTTGTTATTAAAAAGGACCAGACAAGGGAGCTATTTTCTCCGGAAAAAATTCGCAATGGCATTATACAAGCCTGCCATAAAAGACCTGTAACCGCACAGCAGATTGATAATATAGTATCTGGTGTTGAGCAAATGGCGTATAACAGTATGAAGCAGGAGCTAACAACCCGCCAGATAGGCGAAATGGTTATGGAAGAGCTTCGAAAACTAGATGAGGTAGCCTATGTACGCTTTGCGTCGGTTTATCGCCAGTTTACCGATATTCCAAGCTTTATGCATGAACTGCGTCAGATGATGATAGACAAAAAGAACGAAAGCCTATAATAATTTTCATAAATAAAATGCCGTTTTATATAGGCGGCATTATTTGTTTGCTTGTCTATAATCTATAATAGGAAAAGTTTAAGTAGATATCTGGTCAAGGCTCATAGCGAAGCCGGGCACGAATTCGCGCATAAAATCCTTAACTTCAGGAAGCTCAATTGCCTGTATAGAGTTAAGTATTCCAACTTGCGCTTCTGTAAATTCTCTGTTTCCCACCTTACTCTCTTCAAGACATTTTACATACCCGCATATCCTGTCTGCTGCCTTTACTATGTGCCATTCATTAGAAGATTCATCAGGGGAAATAAGCCTCTTATAATGCGGCTTTAAATCCTCAGGCAACATATTAAGCAGCCTTTGTGCTGCAACATCGGCAATTTTATTATATTCTATTTTAATAGCAGGGTTGTTGTTTTTAACCGGTGTTGGAAGGTCGCCAGTTATTACTTCGCTTGCGTCGTGGTATAGCGCAAGTGCCATAATATGCTGTGCATCATAAGTTTTACCGTAACGCTCTTTCCCTATAAGGGCAATAGCATGGGCGAACATTGCTGCCTGCATGGAATGTTCCATAACGTTTTCAGGTATGGTATTTCGCATAAGTCCCCAGCGTAATATGTATTTCATGCGTGATAGATATGCGAAAAAATGATAATTCATGGTTTTTTGTCCTTCTTTTTAATTATGTTTTTTTCAAAGCCTTGACTACTGGGCTCGTAGTATACTTTATCTTCAAAGCCTTCAGGCATGTAGTTTTGCTTTACATAATGGTCTTCAAAATCATGTGGATATAAATAGCCCTCTCCACTCTTAAGCCTGCTTGCTCCTTTATAATGTGTATCCCTAAGGTGCATAGGTACAGCGCCTATATCGCCTTTTTCTGCGTCTTTCTGAGCGCTAGACATAGCATTAACAACACTGTTTGATTTTGGGCTTTCGCATACAGCGATGATAGCTTGCGTTAAAGAAAGCCTTGCCTCCGGCATACCGACAATTTTAAGCGCCTGCGCAGCTGAAACTGCCTGCACCATGGCGTCAGGGTTTGCAAGCCCCACATCTTCGCTTGCGTGGGCGATTATGCGCCTTGCAAGCAACATAGGGTCACAGCCGGCATACAGCAGCCTTGAAAACCATAGTAGCGCGGCATCGCTATCTGAACCTCTGAGCGACTTACAGAAAGCGGAAAGCATGTCGTAGTATAGGTTATCATCCATGCGTACTACGGGCTTTTGTATACTCTCCTGCGCTATATCAAGCGTTATAGTTATTCGCTCGTTTACGGTTGGTGTTGTGAGCGTTGCAAGCTCAAGCGCATTAAGCGCCATGCGCGCATCTCCGTTTGATACGTTTACTAGATGTTTTAGCGCATCATAATCTATATCCACATTAAGCTTTTTTAAGCCTCTTTCATCATCATTAATTGCAGCCATGAGTATATTTTCAACATCATCAGCGTTTAAGGGCTTAAATTCAAACAGACGGCATCTGCTAACTATGGCAGGAGTCATAGATACCATGGGGTTTTCAGTGGTTGAACCTATAAAGCGTATTATTCCCTTTTCTATAGCCGGTAATATAGAATCGGATTGTGCCTTGTTCCATCTATGGCACTCATCAAGCAAAAGGTAGGTGGCTTTGCCATACATCTTTTGCCTGTCCTCAGCTTGTTTTAGTACCTCTCTTACATCGGCTACGCCGCTGGTAACAGCATTCATGCGCACAAATGCGGCGCTTGTAATTTCAGCTATTACATTTGCAAGCGTGGTTTTACCGGTGCCAGGCGGTCCATAAAAAATGCTACTCGTAAGCCTATCTGCTTCTATAGCTCTTCTAAGCAGTCTTCCCTTGCCTACTATATGCTCCTGCCCATAGAATTCATCCAGATTGCGGGGGCGCATTCTATCTGCGAGTGGACGGCTCTTATCGGTATCGTGGTTCATAAAATCAAATAATGTCATCTTTCAACAAAAAACCTGAGGGAATTATCCTTTTCGTCTATAAAGCACTCAAATGCCATATTATTTAGACTTGCTATTGCGTGTAAACAGGCGATTCCGGCATCAAGGCTATTAAGAAACCTAAACTTAATGCACAGAGTGCTTCCTGTAAAATCAAAACGCCAAGGCTGTAGGTTTACAGCTGACGGCGCTATTCTAACGGCATCAGCTGCCCTATAAGCCCATAAAGGCCAAGCGGACGGATTGCTTTTGCAAAGGGCGTTTAGCGGCTTGCGTCCCTTTTTTTTGGTGTTTCCAAGGGGTTTGCCATAGGGTATTATTGCCTGTATTCTTTCCCCATCTGCTAGCTTTACATCACATACACTGCGCCGAAAATTACCTGCTACCCAGCATGTACCAAGCCCAAGGGAACTTGCGTTTAATACAAAAGCCTCGCCCAATATACCAGCATAAAATTTAGACAGGGGAACGCTGTAATCCGTAATTACGCATGCATAGTGAAACACATTTTCAAATTTCGGAAATAGAGGGAGATTAACCATAACATTTTTACTCTGCTCGTTTCGTTTAAGTACTATACGTGCACCGGATAGGTTATATTTTGCAAGCGAATATTCAAGAACATTTATATTATCAATAGAAGTATTATCTAAAAAATGCCTAACGCTATAGCGCATAGGAATAAAATCATTCCACAAACTTAAATCCTCTTGTCTAAAGAGGGTATTTAGCGGTTTATTCTGCACGATATCCCCCCCAATCTCAAGGAGATTTTAACATATTGTATATAGGCTTTCAAGCAGACAAGCCCCAAATATAGGGGCTTGCTGAATTAGGTTAGGAATAAATCCAAAATCTAATTATTTACCCAGCTGAGCGTGTTGCTTGTCCAAATTTCGAGCATGTTGATGGGGTCATTGAAGCCCGCTATCCAGCTATTACTAGACTATAACCCTGCCTTTTTTTATAACCTTTGCTGCCAAATTGCTTCCGAAGCGGTAACACAGAAAGTCTAAATCAGGGGCGTTCCATATAACTATATCCGCTTGTTTGCCTTTTTCTATGCTGCCTATTTTATTGCCCAAATCTAACGCACAGGCGGCGTTTAGCGTAACTGCGGTTAGAATCTCTTCAGGCGATAATTTGTAAAAATAGTTTGCTAAGTTACAGCAAAGCTGAAGGGAATGTGAAGGGCAGGAGCCGGGGTTAAAATCAGTTGCTATGGCGACAGGTATACCCATGTCTATCATACTTCTTGCCGGTGCGTAGGGTTTACCTAGGTAAAATGATGTTGCAGGCAATAGGCAGGCTATACAGCCGCCGTTTTTTAGAGAGCTTAGCCCCTTATAATCAATTGCTATCAAGTGTTCAGCGCTTATTGTACCTATTTCACCTGCAAGGCGGCTAGCGCCTATTGCGTTAATTTCGTCTGCATGTATCTTAAGTTTCATGCCGTGTTCTTTTGCGGCTTCAAGTATGCGCCTTGATTCCTCAACATTAAATATGCCTGTTTCACAGAATACATCGCAAAATTTGGCAAGGTCAAGCCTTGCAGTTTCAGGAATAATAGTATCAATTATAAGTTCTATATATCCTTCTTTATTGTCTAAGTATTCATTGGGCAGGGCATGTGCGGCCATAAGTGTTGAAACAAGCTCTACTTCTTGAACTAAATTTAGGTGCTCTACAACCCTCATTTGTTTTAGCTCGTCCACTAAATTAAGCCCGTAGCCGGATTTTGCTTCAACAGTAGTTATGCCTTCTTTTAGCATTTCGGATAGTATGCTGCTTGCTTTATTTATGAGCTCTTCTTCGCTGGCTGCGCGCGTTTCTTTGACGGTGCTTAATATACCACCGCCTTGTTTTAGTATTTCAAGGTAGTCAACTCCTTGCATTTTAAGCTGCAATTCATGCGCGCGCCAACCGCCGAATACTAAATGAGTATGTGAATCCACAAGCCCGGGGGTTACAAGGCAACCCTCAGCGTCTATTATTTCGCCTGACAAGCTTTCGGGTACGCTGTCTACAATGTCTACTATGGTATCACCCTGTATGAGTATACTCTTGTCTTTTTTAAGGCTTATTTCACCTTGTTTTGAGCCTGCTCTAGGGCTTGTTCCATAAGCTGTTGCAATTAAGCCTATATTTGTTATGCACTTCATAAAATATCCTCAAACAGGGTATCATCTAAGGGGAAGGGTATGGTTATATGGTTTTCATCGCCATAGTCTTTATTGTAATTTATGCTGGTTTCTATAGCGTTTGGGTTTCTAGCCCATGCGCGTCTTGCAACGCCAACCATTACATCCCAAGGCATTGCAGATTTAAGAATATTATCAACCCGATCTGAACCATCAAGAACCATGCCAAAACCTCCGTTTATAGCTTTGCCTATGCCAACCCCACCGCCGTTATGCAGAGCAACCATGCTCATGCCCCTTGCGACGTTCCCAGCGAAGCATTGTGTTGCCATATCCGCCATTATATTAGAGCCGTCCTTTATGTTGCTTGTTTCCCTAAAGGGCGAATCCGTACCGCCTGTGTCGTGATGATCCCTACCCAGTATTACAGGACCTATCTCTCCATCTCTTACCATTTTATTGAAGCGAAGGGCAATATCCCGCCTGCCTATAGCATCTTGGTAGAGTATGCGGCATTTTGTACCAACTACTAGTTTGTTCTTTTCCGCGTCCCTTATCCATACCCAGTTATCTCTATCCTGATAGCGCCAGTTTGGGTCTATAATTTCCATAGCTGCCATATCTGTCTTTTTTAGGTCCTCATCTTTGCCGGATAAACAGCACCAGCGGAACGGACCGTAGCCAAAGTCAAACAGCTCTGGACCCAGAATATCCTCAACATAGCTAGGGAATACAAAGCCGTCCAAATCATTTACGCCGTTTGCACAGACTTCGGTAACACCTGCATCAAACACGGCTTTTAGAAAGCTGTTGCCATAGTCAAAGAAATAACAGCCCCTATTTGAATGCTCGCATATAAGCTGATAGTGTTTTTTAAGGCTTTCATCTACCTTTTCTACGAAGGCTTCCCTATCTTCCGCCAGCATTCGGGTACGCTCTTCAAAGCTTAAGCCCTGCGGACAGTAGCCGCCCTCATATACTGCGTGGCAACTGGTTTGGTCGCTCATAAGGTCTACATGTATGTTGTTTTCCAACAAATAGGAGAGTAAATCTACTATATTGCCGTGGTAGGCTATAGCACATGGTTCTTCGTTATTTTTAGCTTCAAGCGCCTTTTGAACAGCCTTTTCAGGGGTGTCATAACATGTGTCAACCCAGCCTTGTTCAAGCCTTGTTTCTATGCGGGATATATCAACCTCGGCTATAATAGACGCACAGCCTGCTATAACTGCTGCCTTGCCTTGCGCTCCACTCATACCGCCAAGACCGGAGGACACAAAAAGCTTACCTTTAAGGTTGCCTTCTTTGGGGATACCAAGCTTAAGCCTACCGGCGCCAAGCAGTGTATTATATGTGCCGTGTACTATGCCTTGTGAGCCTATGTACATAAGCCCGCCTGCCGTCATCTGACCGTAGTTTGCAACGCCAAGCGCAGCGGCTCTGTTAAACTGCTGTTGGTTGTCAAACTCTCCCACCATAAGGCCATTGGAAATTATAAGCCTTGGGGCAAGCTTGTGGGATTTAAATAAGCCCAAAGGGTGGCCTGACATTAGCACGAGAGTTTGTTCATCTGTAAGCTCCTCTAAGTAATATTTAATTAACCTATACTGCATCCAGTTTTGTGCTACCTGCCCCGTTTCTCCGTATGTGACAAGCTCATAAGGGTATAGGGCAACAGCAAAGTCTAGGTTGTTATCCATCATAACCTGTATAGCTTTTCCCTCTATACAGTTGCCCTTGTATTCGTATATTGCTTTCCCTTTTATCAGCCCCTCAGGTCTAAAGCGGTAGCCGTATATCCTGCCCCTTTCTTCGAGCTCTTTTTTGAATTCCGGCAAAAGTATTTTGTGGTGTTTGCTTGGGATATAGCGAAGTGCGTTTTTTATAGCGCGCTTTTTATCCTCTTGGCTTAACTCGGATTCTCTCTTTGGCGCCCTTCTTATGCCGGGCTCAAATTTTGGGTATTCCGGCAGTATGTCAAACAACTCTTCCTGCATAATATTTCCTCCTATTGCTTAAGTGTGGTTTTACAAGCGTTTTCAAGCTCTGTGGCTCTATTTTTTATTATTTTGCATTCGTTTTTCATGCTAGTAACAAAGCTTTCGTTTTTTATTCCAGCTAAATTAATAAGTACATTTTGAATTGCTCCAAGCGCTGCGGAGCGCGCCATGTATGCAGAAACCAGCCCATCGCTCAAAGTGTTTTTATTGCCTTTTTCGCAGACTATTTTTGAGAGTTTAAGCACCTCTATGCTCTTTTTTGCAACGTCAAGCGGAACATTGCAGGCGTTTTTAAGCGCTTCCTGCATTGCATCTTGGCGTAGGCGTTTTTCTTCGTCCGTGTTTTTAGGTAGTTTAAGCGCAAGCATATAGCCGTCAAATGAGCTGCTGTCCTTTTGTATATTGTCAAGAAGGTCTTTCCTTAGTGTATCTGCCTTGTTTAATAAATCGCTCATAATGTCATTGACATTCTCATAGCCTTTTTTACCTATGGTCAGCTCCGCTACCATGCATACAAGCGCCGCTGCGTATGAAGCGGTCATTGCGGATATGCTTCCGCCGCCCGGCGCAGGGGAGCTTGAGGCTGTTAAATCGGAAAAATCCTGTAAAGTATAGTATTTAAAGTCCATCATTCATCTACCTCAAGCAGCCTGTTTTCAAGCACCTGTTTTGGACTGAAGTTTTCAAGCCTAAGGTAATACTGCGCGCTGTCTATGAAGGCTTGCATGGGGGCAAGCCCTATAAGTTCTGAACCTACAACGCCTACCCCGTAGCGCTGCGCCTCCATTTTTATTGTTTCAAACACGCGGTAGAGGCTTGTTTTGGTATAGTCGGTAACGTTCATGGATACTTGGGCTATATTTTTTTCTTCAAGCATTACGCCCATAGCCTTTATATATCTAAATCCGCCGTTTGAGTGGCGTATTTTTTTAGCTATGTCCCTTGCTATTTCAAGCCTATCTGTTGCAAGGTTTACATTAAATGCTATAAGCGGCATTCGAGCACCGACTGCAGTAGCCCCGCCAGATGGGTTAGGGGATGTAGGACCGAAATCCGGCTCCCAGCCGGGCTTTTGCATCTTTTCAAAAAGCCCTTCAAATTCACCCCTGCGTACATCTGCAAGGTTTTCTCTGCTTGGATTGGTGGCGGATTTTTCGTACAGGTATACAGGTTGATTAAGCTCTTCACCCAGATATTTGCCTACTTGTTTTGCTATATCATCGGCATCTTTTATACTGTAATTTTTGATAGGGATAAAGGGGATTACATCAACCGCACCCATACGCGGGTGCTGTCCTTTATGGTTTCTTAAATCAATACTATTTAGTGCTACTTCACATGAAGCTATAACTGCATCGCGAAGTGTTTCAGGCTCTCCAATAATAGTAAAAACAGAGCGGTTATGGTCCTCATCGCTGCTATAATCAAGAAGGCGTACGCCCTCTTTTCCCTTAAAACATTCGGCGATTTTGTTGATAATATCCAAATTACGCCCTTCCGAATAATTAGGTACGCATTGCATGATGGTTTTCAACTGTATTTCCTCCATATAATTTTTATACCTATATTCTACACGAAAAACCGCATATTGTTAAGCGTTTTGGTTTTTTTGTCATTTTTGAAAATAATTATACGACTATTTCCTTGACAAGTAAAATATTAGAAAACCTGCAACTCTAAACAAAATTAGATAGATACAATCGGATTCATAATCTTTTTTTACAGCTTACAAACAAATTGCAATAACAGAAGGGCTATACAATAGTGTAAAAACATGATAATATATACAGGTGCATGAATAATTATTACATGAATAAGGAGTGATTGCATGGTAAAAAGAATAGTTATAATCGGTGCGGCAGGACGTGATTTTCACAATTTTAACACCGTATACAGAGACAATCCCAACTATAAGGTTGTAGCTTTTACTGCCGCCCAGATTCCTGATATCGCTGGTCGCCGCTATCCAGCAGATCTCGCTGGCTTCTTATATCCTGAAGGGATACCTATTGTTGAGCAAAGTGAACTGGAAAGTCTCATTAAAAATGAAAACATAGATGAGTGTGTTTTTTCATATAGTGATATTCATTATCACGATGTTATGAAGCTAAGCGCTCTTGTTAATGCTGCTGGAGCCAGTTTTACACTTTTGAGTCCCAAGGCAACGATGATTAAAAGCAATAAACCTGTAATTGCTATTTGTGCAGTGCGAACGGGTTGCGGGAAGAGTCAGACTGTACGTAAAATTATCGAAATTCTAAATGAAAACGGTCTGAAGGCCGTAGCTGTGCGCCATCCCATGCCCTACGGTAATTTGAGTGAACAAAAGGTGCAGCGTTTTGCCACGATAGAAGATTTGGGAAAGCATTCCTGCACTATTGAGGAAATGGAGGAATATGAGCCCCATATAGTATGCGGTAATGTAATTTATGCGGGCGTTGATTATGAGGCTATTTTACGCGCTGCCGAAAACGACCCTGACGGTTGTGATGTACTCCTCTGGGATGGTGGCAATAATGACTTTTCCTTCTATACACCTGATTTGATGATTACGGTCGTAGATCCGCTTCGTTCCGGGCACGAAGTTTCTTATTACCCTGGCGAAGTTTCCTTGAGAACGGCTGATGTTGTCTTGATTAACAAAATCGACAGCGCCGATTATAAGGATATTATAACAGTTCGTGAAAACATTAGAAATGTAAACCCGAATGCCACTGTTATTGAAGCGGCAAGTGCTCTCAGTATTGATAATATATCCGCTATACGCGGTAAGCGCGTTCTTATTGTAGAAGATGGACCGACACTAACCCATGGTGGCATGAAAATCGGTGCCGGAGTTGTTGCGGCACAACGCTTCGGTGCAAAAGAGCTTGTGGATCCGCGTCCCTATGCAGTAGGAAAGCTCAAAGAAACCTTTCAAATATATCCTGAAATAGGAACGGTGTTGCCTGCTATGGGATATAGCGACCAGCAGATAAAAGATCTTGCCGCAACGATTGATGCCTGTGAATGCGACAGTGTTATCATTGGAACGCCTATCGACTTAAAGCGCGTCATAAACATCAATAAATCCTGCGTTAAGGTGGATTATCATCTGCAAGAAATCGGGCAACCGAATCTAGAAATGGTGATAGGTGATTTTGTAAATAAAATTAAATAGCTACCCAAGCTTAAGTTTATGATTTAAGCTTGAGAAACAATACAGTGCCTTAATGTGTAGCATGGTTTATTAAAATGTATTTTAAATTTACAAAGTAGTTGTAGGGGAGCTAATTGGTACCTATTATTCTGGTATAGACAAAATGTATAAATAATAGTATATTATAAACATGCAAGAAGCTTATAGAGAGGAGTTGTTTATATGAAAACGACTATTACTGCTAAAGGAATGGTTGTTACGCCCGGAATTACCAAGCGTATCATGAAAAAAACCGAAACCATGAGCCGTTATCTGAAGGACGATACCGAGATGTTCGTACGTATGCGTAAAGAAAAGAACAGGCGCGTGGTTGAGATTACGGTACCCTTCCAAGGGGTAACTCTCCGTGCTGAGGCGCGCGATGAAAGCAACCTGTATCTGTGCATAGATAAGGCGCTTGCAAAGCTTGAAAAGCAGATATTAAAGCACCGCACACGGCTTTCAAAACGGTTACGTGAGGATATCAATGTACAAGATGCGCCTGAATTTATCGAATCCTTCACCGAAGAAGACCATAAAGTGCGCGAAATTGTCCGCCAGAAAAGCTATACTGTGCGCCCCATGCATGTTGAGGACGCCATTATGCAAATGGAGATGTTAGGGCATACTTTCTTCGTATTTGTTGATATAGAAACCGAGCGTACGCATGTGTTGTATCTGCGTGATGATGGTAATTTGGGTCTGCTAGTACCCGAAAATTGATAATTTTATTTATTAATTAGCTTTAATACCGGCAGGGGCATTGCCCCTGCCGGATTGTATTGATTAATCTCTTTTGTTTACAAAAAATTGACATGGAGCCTTGCATGGGGTAGAATATTTCTATATTTAGGAGGTGCTATGAGCAAAAACCTTGAAGAACAAAAAAGGGAGAAAGACGGTGTCGTTTATTATGATAGAGGCATCGTTTCAGGCGAAGACGGCAGCCGTTATGCTCGTTTTGCCATAAAAACCCATTTTGTTGGTGTTGGAGAAAGCCAGTATGCGCTTGTAGAAAGGTATGTCCTGCCGCTATTTGAGCCGGGGGATTGTCTTTCTTTTGGCGCAAAGGTAATGGCTATGTGTACAAGCAATGTACACAGGCGTGAAGACGTAAAACCCGGCTTCTTTGCTAATTTAATGTGGCGCTTTGCAACTGTAAACTCAACCGGCATAGGTATGCATGAACCGCATAAGCTGCAGCTTGTAATTAATGAATGCGGTCTTCCAAGGGTGCTTTTTGCGGCAATTGTGTCTGCCGTTACCCGTCCTTTTGGCATAAAGGGCTTGTTTTACAAAGTTTGTGGCAGGGATGTTGCCGGCATAGACGGATTTTATGACAGGTCTGAATTTGACATATATAAGGACTTAGCGCTTGTAAATCCCTCAGATGGCGATGAATTATGTAACGCTCTATACGAAAAAACCGGCATTCCTACCGTGCTTATGGATGCTAACGATTTCGACCGTAATGAAATTGGCAGGAGTGATGGCTTCCCGTTAACGCATGAGCAGCTACAAGATGCTATGGTTGATAACCCTTCAGGGCAAGGCGCGGAACTTACGCCTCTAATACTTATTCGTCCTTTATAGGATAATCCCCAGAAAACTGGGTATAATATAATTGAAAGGAAAGGTGATTAAAATTAAGATTTTAGTCGAAACTTCAGCTCGTCATCTGCATGTGAGCGAAGAACATCTACAGGTACTCTTTGGTGAGGGAAGCAAGCTGACCGTACACAAAGAACTTTCCCAGCCTGGACAATTTGCAAGCGGCGAGAGGGTAAAAGTAGTGGGACCACGTGGAGAGCTTTCAATGCGTATACTCGGTCCTTGCCGCAAGGAAACTCAGGTAGAGGTATCTTTAACCGATGCCCGTACTATAGGCGTAACAGCTCCGGTGAGGGAGAGCGGTCATATTAAAGGTTCTGCTGCTTGCAAACTGGTAGGTCCCTGTGGCGAAGTTGAGCTTAGCGAAGGTCTAATCGCAGCTAAGCGCCACGTACACTTAACACCCGAAAGTGCGGAAAAATTCGGCGTTAAGGATGGCGAGGTAGTAAGTGTAAAATTAGACACCCCCGAGCGTTCCCTAGTATTTGGCGACGTAGTTATAAGGGTAAATGCCAACTACGCAGACGCAATGCATATCGATACCGATGAAAGCAATGCCGCTGGCGCCTCCGGCGAAGTATATGGTGAAATAATCAAGTAAATAAAAAGGAAACTTTATTGCAGTTTCCACTATAATTTCTAAAGCCGTTATTCTTTGTTGAATGCGGCTTTTATTGCGTGAACTATACCACGCTTGTTGCCGTAGTTAAGCGTGCCTTGACGGTATATCTTTATAGATAGGAAAGCAAGCAGTATTGTAGTTACAAGAAGTAGCCCCCCGCTTAATAGATATTGCCATGTAGGAACGGTAGCTATTGCAGTTCTAAAGGGCATTAGCATTACGCTTGTAAAGGGTATTAAGGAAACTATCATAACTAGGTTTGAGTTTGGCGCAGACATTGAAAAAGATGATACTATATATCCTATTAAAAAGAGAAATACTACGGGTGCGGTTGCGGAGGATACATCTTCAACCTTGCTAACCATAGAGCCAAGAGATGCGTACAGAAATAGGTACAATGTGTAACCTACTACGCTAAAATAGATATAGGTGATTATATATTCCTTAGTTAGCGTGCCGCTGAGGGCGTCAATTATAAAATCAGGCAGTAAATCTTTGTTGAGAATAAAGCCCAAATAGCCTGCAAGACCTATCACTGCAACCTGTAATATAGCGGATACTGCGCTCGCACATACCTTGCCCAGTATAAGGCTTGTAGGTTTAGTAGATGTAATAAGAAGCTCCATAGTGCGGGAATCCTTTTCCCTTGCAATAAGCGTAGCGGTAACATTTCCGTACAGTATTACAATCATATACACTACAAACAGCAGTAAAAACGCTATCAGCAGGTTTATTGAAGTGTCCTTACCCATAATGGTGGTGGTATATTCAACTTGTATATTCTGTATGGCATTTACTTCTTTAAGGCTTATACCTTTTTCAGCCAGCATAGTACCTGCGTGTATGCCTTGAAGGAGATTGCTGAATGTGGTTTCAGCCATGTTTTCAAGGTCTCTATCCTGCCATATGGATTCAAACTTAGTAGGTGCTAGCACAACAAAGCCAAGCTCATTTTCGCCGTCGGATATGCTGTTTACCAGCTCATCCCTATTTTCATATATGTTTTCATCAGGTAGTTGAAGGGCGGCTTTTATTTTTGCGCCTGTTTCACTATCCTCAAATACATAACCCACATCTTCAACAATTTCTTGCATGGGGTTGTATTCCTTTTCAGTATCACCCGATGAAAATAGACCTGCAAAGCGGGGGATATTGAACACCCCAAAAATTATTAACGCAATTATAATAGTAGGTATTATAGTGCTTTTCTTAGAAAGCAGGGTTTTCAGTTCATATTCAAATACGAGTTTCCAGTTTCTCATTTCGTATCACCTCCGGCAAGGCTGATAAATATGTCGTTAAGGTTGGGTGTGTACATGCCGAAACGAACTATATTAAGGGATTTATCCAGTATAAATTCAAGCAGTTGATTTTGACTGTATTTGCCCTTTGTATCTAAAATAAGCGCATCATTATACAGTTCACACTCCATATCAGGGAAGGCTGCACATAGCATTTCAGTTGTGGCTTTTGAATCCATATTTTCAGTTTCAAGTAGCATCTTGCCTTCGCCCATATTGCGCTTTATATTGTCAAGGCTGCCTGTTAAAAGTATATTGCCTTGATGAATAAGGCATATATCATCACAGACTTCTTCTACATAGTTCATCTGATGGCTTGAAAAAATGAGCAGCTTTCCGCGGCTTACAAATTCGGATATCACATCTTTGAAGAGCTGTGCGTTTATAGGGTCAAGACCGCTAAAAGGCTCATCAAGTATAAGTATATCAGGATCATTTACAAAGGCTTGGGCTATTTGTATCTTCTGTTGGTTGCCCTTGCTTAGCGTTTCAAGGGGTTTATTTGCGTATTCATCCAGCTCAAAAAAACTTATCCATTCCTTAGCACTTTTTATGGATTCCTCTTTGCCGCCGCCCCTGAGGCGTGCAAAATAAACAAGCTGTGATAGCACCTTGTTTTTAGAATACATTCCCCGCTCTTCGGGTAGGTAGCCTATGCGGTAATCCTCTGTTTTGAATGGCTTGCCGTCAAGCAGAAATTCGCCGCTGTTTGGGCGAAACACATCCATCATGCAACGTATGGTTGTGGATTTACCCGCGCCGTTTCTACCAAGAAAACCCATTGCACGTCCACTTTGCACAGAAAAGCTTATGCCGTGCAGTATTTCGGTTGAGCCGTAGCTCTTGTGTATGTTTTTTACTTCAAGTAACATTTATCCTCCGATAACAGAACTTAAGGTTCTTACTTTCTTGATGAGTATAATTGAATACAACTATACATATTAACAATATAGCTTTCATGTAAAATTTACGTGAAATTTATATGAAATATATTATTGTCTTTACATAGGTTTTTATACTATATTGCTTCAATAATGGCGTTCATAAGCTCGGTAAAGGATTTTCTTACCATCTTACCGGTTTCTATTACCTCTTCGTGGTTTATGGGGGTATCCATTATGCCGGCAGCCATATTTGTAATTGCGCTTATTCCAAGCACTTTCATTCCGCAATGCCTTGCAATTATGGTTTCGGGCACGGTAGACATACCCACGGCATCAGCGCCTATTATGCGAGCCATACGTATTTCAGCAGGGGTTTCATAACAGGGACCGCTAAAGTGGCAGTATACGCCCTCTTGTAGTGGTATGCTTAGCTTATCCGCCTCTTTTTTAGCGATTTCTCTAAGCCCTTTATCGTAAGCAACGCTCATATCAGGGAAACGGGTGCCGAAATAATCTAAATTAGGACCTATTAGTGGGTTGTTGCCGCTTAGGTTGATAAAATCGTTTATAAGCATTAAATCTCCAGGTTTAAAGCTAAGATTCACTCCGCCTGCGGCATTGGTAAGCAGCAGGGTATCTACACCTAAAAGTTTAAGTAATCTTACATACATAGTTACTTCATCTAAGGAGTAACCTTCATAGGCGTGGAACCTGCCGCACATAACAATAAGTTTTTTGCCAAGGTGCTCACCTATCACAAACTTACCCGCATGTCCTTCAACTGTAGATACAGGAAAGCCGGGGATATCGGTATAAGGGATAGCTATTCCGTTTTTTATACGCTCTTCATAGCCACCAAGACCGGAGCCAAGTACAAGGGCTATTTCAGCATCTGAAGCAATACTATATATATAATTAGCAGCTTTTTTATATTTTTCTATCATTTGTTTCCCTCCATTTCTTTTAAGAATGAAACTGCTTTAAAGCGCTCATCTAAGCCGAAGTATTCGCATATGGTTGCAGCCACATCTGCAAATGTGGTGCGTGTGCCTAAGTTGTTGCTGTAATTTTTACCCTTCATGTAAGATAACAGAGGCACATATTCGCGCGTATGGTCTGTGCCCTTATGAGTAGGGTCGCAGCCATGGTCGGCGGTAATAATCAGTAGGTCGCCATCGTTTAGCAGGTCAAGTAGTTTTGGCAGTTCATTATCGAAATATTCTAGTGCTCTGGCGTAGCCTTCTACATCCCTTCTATGCCCGTACAGCATATCAAAATCTACTAGGTTAACAAAACATAGACCGTTAAAATCCCGTATTAGGTATTCTTTTGTTGCTTCTATACAGGCTTTATTGCCAGCAGCGTGGTTGCTATCAGTAATGCCTTTTTTAGAAAAGATATCATCAATCTTGCCTACTGCAAGCACATCAAAGCAATTTGCTTTAAGTACATCAAGCATAGTGTCGCCGGTAGGGGTTAAGGAAAAATCCCGCCTTGCGCCAGTTCTGGTAAAGCCGCCTGATTTTTTACCTACAAATGGTCTTGCAATTACCCTTGCTACCGCCATATCGTCTTTTAACATATTGCGGGCGATATTGCACATTTCATACAGCTTTTCAAGAGGAATAATTTCTTCATTTGCGGCAATTTGAAATACAGAATCCGCAGAAGTATATACTATAGGATAGCCTGTTTTTATATGCTCTTCACCAAGTTCATCAAGTATTTTTGTTCCGCTTGCAACTTTGTTGCCAAATGTTTTAGTGCCTATGGCTTTTTCAAATTCCTTCATGAAAGAAGCCGGAAAACCGTTGGGAAAGGTAGGAAAAGGGCTTGAAAGCGTAAGACCTGCAATCTCCCAGTGGCCTGTTGTGGTATCTTTACCGGGAGAATTTTCTGCCATCCTGCCATAGCTCCCTATTACATTTTTAGCTTTTTCTATACCCGTATTTTCAATATGCCCTAAGCCAAGACTGGCTAGATTAGGCAAGTTTAAATCAGTATTTTCTGCTATATGTTTAAGCGTGTTAGAGCCTTCATCGCCGTATTTGTAGGCGTCAGGCAATGCGCCAACTCCCACTGAATCCAGTACAATAAGCAGCGCTCTTTTACTCATATAATCCCTCCTTAATGCATATTATACCGTATATGTGGTAAAATTAAAAATAGATATTATGCTATATTTTAGCTGTTTAAGGCTTAAATCTATATAAAGCTACCGTTTAGCTATTCCACAACATGTAGTGTGATGAAAACAAATTGTATACCATAATTTGTGTTTTTTCTATTGACAAGCGCTTCTAATAGTTATATAATTCTTTCCACCGCAATAATTAGGAGGATAATAATGCTTACATTGATAACCAAGAGAGATGGAAGGCAGGTGCCTTTCAATGAAGAAAAAATAGAAAAAGCGATAGAAAAAGCTTTCATCGCTTCTGAGGATAAGAACAGCAAGGAAAACGCTGAAAAGCTTACTGCACTTGTGCTTAGCAAAATTGAAACGGGCTTAGCAGTATCCACCCCACCTACTGTTGAAGAAGTTCAAGATCTTGTTGAAAGCGTGCTTATTGAGCAAGGCTTTGCAAAGGTGGCTAAAAAATACATACTCTACCGCGCTGAAAGAAGCCGTGCACGGGAAATGAACAGCCGCCTCATGAAAACCTATGAGGACATAGTATTTAAAGATGCGTCCGAAGTTGATGTTAAGCGCGAAAATGCGAATATAGACGGAGATAGCGCCATGGGTTCTATGCTTAAGTTCGGCTCTGAAGGCGCAAAGCATTTCTATGAACTGTATATGCTGAAGCCTGAGCACGCCAAAGCACATGCTGATGGCGATATACATATACACGATTTGGACTTTTATTCCCTAACAACCACCTGCTGTCAGATTGACCTTGACAAGCTGTTTAAAAACGGTTTTTCAACAGGTCATGGTGTACTTCGCGAACCTAAAAGTATTCAGAGCTATACGGCGCTTGCTGCAATCGCAATACAGGCAAACCAGAACGACCAGCATGGCGGGCAGTCTATACCTTCTTTTGATTATGCTATGGCACCAGGTGTTAGAAAAAGCTACCGCAAGATTTACCGCAACAACCTTGCAAGGTTTTTAGATGTAGAATTCGGTACTGAAGATGTAGAAAATAAAGTGGATAATGTGCTTAGTGCAATAAAAGAAGAAACCGGTCTATATCCCATGATGCAGGAGGATGAGAAATTCAACTCTGCAGTTATGGAGAAATTAAAGGGTGTAGCTACAGATGACGAGCTAAAAGAAGTAATTGCTTTTACCCGCAAATATTCAGAAAAAGAAATCATCCGTGCAACTTACCAAGCCATGGAAGCGATTATACATAATCTTAACACAATGAATAGCCGCGCGGGTGCGCAGGTTCCTTTTTCCTCTATAAACTACGGAACCGACACATCGCCGGAGGGTAGACTTGTAATGCAGCAGTTGCTTTTAGCAACCGAAGCCGGGCTTGGCAGGGGAGAAACTCCTATTTTCCCCATACAGATATTTAAAGTAAAGGAGGGCGTAAACTACAACCCCGGGGATCCGAATTACGATTTGTTTAGATTAGCTATACGCTGCTCTGCAAAGAGGCTTTTTCCTAACTTCTCATTTTTAGATGCTCCCTATAACCTGCACTACTATAAACCCGGACATCCCGAAACAGAGGTTACATATATGGGCTGCCGCACTAGGGTAATAGGCAATGTACACGACCCCGATAGAGAAATAGCATACAGCAGGGGCAATCTCTCATTTACATCTATAAATCTACCTCGCCTTGCTATAATGGCTGATGGCGATATAGATAAATTTTTCTCTATGCTGGACGAAAAAATGGAACTCGTAGCTGATCAGATGCTTGAGCGTTTTGAAGTAGTAGCCCGCAAGAAGGTATATAATTTCCCCTTCCTTATGGGGCAGGGGGTATGGCTTGATTCTGAAAAACTTAAGTATGATGATGAAATAAGAGAGGTAATAAAGCACGGTACCTTGTCTATGGGCTTTATTGGTCTTGCAGAAACTCTAAAAGCGCTAATAGGCAAACACCATGGGGAGAGTGAAGAAGCTCAGAAGCTTGGGCTTAAAATAGTAAGTCATATGAGGGACTTTGTTGATAGAAAATCACAGGAAGAGAAACTCAACTTTACGCTTCTTGCAACGCCTGCAGAAGGGCTTTCAGGGAGGTTTGTCAAAATTGACAAAAAAGTGTTCGGTGAAATACCGGGCATTACTGATAGGGATTACTACACAAACTCATTCCATATCCCTGTATATTTCCCTATAAACGCATACGATAAAATACGCACGGAAGCACCATACCATGCCTATACAAACGCCGGGCATATAACTTATATAGAGATGGACGGCGACCCCAGCAAAAACCTTGAAGCCTTTGAGAGAGTAATCCGCTGTATGCATGATGAGGGCGTGGGCTACGGCTCAATAAACCATCCTGTTGATAGAGATCCTATATGCGGCTACAATGGCATAATAAACGATGCCTGCCCCTGCTGCGGAAGAACTGAGAGCGAGCATAAGTTTGAGCGTATCCGCAGGATAACCGGTTACCTTGTCGGCACTCTTGATAGGTTCAACAACGGCAAAAGGGCAGAGGAGCATGATAGGATAGTGCACGATATATAGTGATAAATAAATGCAAGTAAGGCTTTTTGGTATAGAAAAATCAAGCATAGTAGACGGCCCCAGCATACGCTTTGCAGTGTTTATGCAGGGCTGTCCGCATGGTTGTCCCGGTTGCCATAACCCCGAATCTCACGATTTTAATGGGGGATATTTTAGCGACACTAAAGATATTATAAGTGAGTTTAGCAAAAACCCGCTTTTGCAGGGATTAACGCTTTCAGGGGGAGAGCCTATCATGCAGCCTGAAGCCTCGCTTGTGCTTGCAAGCGCAGCAAAAGAAAAGGACCTTGATGTATGGTTATATACAGGCTTTGTTTTTGAAGAATTATTAGAAAATAAAAACGATGCTATAAAAGAACTGTTGAATTATATTGATGTAATGGTTGACGGTCCTTTTATACTAAAAGAACGCTCAATAGATTTATTGTACCGCGGGAGCAAAAACCAAAGGCTTATTGATGTTAAAAAGTCAATAAGCCTTGGAAACACAGTGCTATGGGAAGCTCCTACTTGGTATTGAATAGTTTAATTTTTGCCTAAAAAACACCTTGTAGATTATAGCCTTTCGCTTATCCAAGCGGCTATATCATCTGTTACCTCTTTAGGAACGGGCGTTTTTTGCATATATTCTTTGTTCATAAGTTCCATAAAGGGTACTTCATCACCCTTATATTCTCCAAATACATGGTTTAATGCGGGGTAGGATATAAATTTTGCGTCCCTGTGCTCTTCTAATCCTTGCTTAAATAGCTCAAAATCCTTCATGGTAACTTGCCTGTCTTTTTCGCCTTGCAATACAAGCACGGGTTTCATATCCTGCATGTGTAAGGCGACTGCATCAATATTATCCATATGCCTTAAATACCATGCAGACATAGTAAATACGCTATTTTCTTCTTTTAATGCTTCATCATCGCTTAGATTGGCGAGATTATTGGCTTTAATATCCTCAGTCTTTATAAAATCCTTCATATTTTCGGGTTTTTCTTCCATTTCATTTAGCGCTCTTTTGTTTTGGTCTATAATAAGTTCCCAAAGTTTCTGAGGCGTGCCCGCCATAAGTATATAGCCATCTATACTGTCTGTCTTGCTGCCTATGTAAGATGCAAGCATTGCCCCCATAGAGTGCCCAAGCAGGAGTATTTTTTTATCATCGCCAAGTTTTTTAGAAAGAAATTCTACAGCCGCCGCGGCATCATTGGTGGTTTCCTCATCTATGGTAAGGTATATATAATCTTCTGCTTTTGCCATTTCAGCGCCGTGTGTAAGCGTGCGTTTATCATACCTTAGTACAGCAAAGCCTTTTGACGCTAATCCGTAGGCTAAATCTGCAAATGGTTTGTTAACACCTATGGTTTCGTCCATATCATTGGGACCTGAGCCATGCACAAGTACTATACCTGCCAAGACTTCGCCTTCTTTAGGAGTGGTAATTTTACCATCAAGTGGGTATTTTTCATTTGCATAAAAGCTTATATTTTCTTCTTTAAGGTTTTCCGGCAAAACCTCGGTTTCTACAATAACTCCAGGCATATATACAAGCCCCGTCATTTTGCCTTCCTCGTTAAATGCTGTACGCTGTATGAATTTCATTTTGCTGAAATTCATACCTATTTCAACTACTCTTAAACCCGACTTTTCGTATAGCTTTTCACCCTTGGCGCCCATATAATCTCCGCCAAACATCTTAAGCTGTATAAATACTGGCGCAAGTTTGCCCTTAAGCTGAGCAGCCAACTCATCGTCCATAAATCCTATTGCGCTTTTTTCGTCTACAGCAAGTGCATAGTCAAGCATTTTGTATGAAATGCTTACGACATCTTCGCTTGCGTAATGAACAGGTATTATAAGTAATAAACACAATGTGTATATCAATAATTTTTTCATGGTGCACCTCCGCATATTCTATATTTTTCATTTCAAGTATAACACCAAATAATGTACGCTTACAAGCGGTTATAGGGTTTAATGCGGTTAAAAAATTTAATTATTGGCTAAGGTGTATTATTTAGGTGGAATATAGCAATAACACCCTCCAAAGTGTTGACAAATAAGATTTTTTTATATATTATATTTGTTGGTCAATGCACTTGTAGCCCCGGGTGTTGTTGACAGGCGTGTAACATGCGACCATCATGTAACACAAATAAATTATTATTAGGAGGAATAAGCCTTTGAATACCTATATGGCAAAAGCAGAGTCTGTAGAGCGCAAATGGTATGTTGTCGATGCTGACGGCATGGTGCTTGGAAGACTGGCAAGCCAAGTTGCAAGTATTTTGCGTGGAAAGCACAAAAGCATATATACTCCCCATGTTGACACCGGGGACTATGTTATAATTATAAATGCAGATAAAGTAGTACTAACAGGCAAAAAGTTGGATCAAAAATATATGTACCGCCATTCCGGTTATCCGGGCGGCTTAAAATCTACAAAATACCGCCATCTCATGGAAGATAAACCCGAACTCGCCGTTAAAAAGGCAATAGTCGGTATGTTGCCAAAAGGACCTCTTGGCAGGAAGATGGCTAAAAAACTTTTCGTATACGCAGGAAGCGAACATGTGCATCAGGCGCAACAGCCTGAATTGCTTCCGCTTAAGAACTTTAAAGGAAGGAGCAACTAATCCATGCAGAACGATATCCACGCAGTTGGCCGCCGCAAGGAAGCGGTTGCCCGTGTACGCCTTGTGCCGGGAGAAGGCAATATTATAATAAACAAGCGCGATATAGATGACTATTTTCCCCTTGAAACCCTTAAGATGACAGTGCGTCAGCCACTTAACCTTACCAAGGTTACCGGTTATGATGTGCTTGTGAATGTTGTAGGGGGCGGGGTTACAGGTCAGTCAGGCGCTATACGCCACGGTCTAAGCCGTGCGCTTATAAAGCTCAATCCAGAGCTTAGACCGGCCCTTAAAAAAGCCGGATTCCTAACCCGCGACCCTCGCATGAAGGAACGCAAGAAGTACGGTCTTAAAGGCGCCCGTCGCGCTCCTCAGTTCTCAAAACGCTAAACAAAACACCTCGCAAAAGCGAGGTTTTTTTGTGCGGTGCCTTGCACTATATGAGCTATAGAAATACTTTAGTTCTTTTTGTATTAAGAATTACCAAAGCTCGGCGGATATGTTATGCTTCCAAGAGGCACAAAATCCTTGGCGCCAGTTACAGAGGGCACATTAGAAGGCTTATGCTCCATTGTAGCCCTTGCTATGAGGGCGAATGCTACGGCCTCTTTAGAATCCGAATCAAAGCCTAGCTCTTCCTGTGTTTGTACAGTGCAGGTGGGGAATAGCTCTTCAATCATTTTTCTGAGCGTTTTGTTATGCGCTCCGCCTCCTGAAAGCACTATTTGTGAAAGCTTGGGAGCGCGGGGGAATATATAAAGCTCATAATTTCTACGCATAGAAGCTGCGGTGAATTTAGTTGCTGTGGCAATTAAATCAAGCGGCTTAACATTTGGGTAAAGGCTTAGTTGTTCGGCTATAAATTGATCGCCAAACAGTTCCCTGCCTGTAGATTTTGGGGGCGGTGCATCTATGTATGGCAGTTTCATCCAGCTTTCTAAAATATAGCTGTCTACTTTGCCTTTTGCAGCTAAATCACCATTTTCGTCATAGGGAAGTGAAAAGAATTTTCTTGTTAAACCATCTATAATCATGTTTGCGGGACCGGTATCAAAGGCGAATACCTCATCTATTGTACAGTTCGCAGGCAGCAAAGTTACATTGCCTATGCCGCCTAGGTTTTGGAGCGCTATATCTTCATTTCCTCTGTAAAGCAGAAACTCAGAATATGGCACCATTGGCGCGCCTTGTCCGCCTGCCGCCATATCCATTGCACGCATGGAAGAAACAACAGGTACGCCCGTTTTGTATGCAATAACAGCTGGTTCGCCAAGCTGTAATGTTGATGGCATTAAATCCCCCTCTTCAAAGGGTATATGGTAAACTGTCTGTCCGTGTGATGCGATTGCCGACACCTTTTTAATATCGAAAGATGCCTCATTGCAAAGCTTCAAAGCAGCGTTAGCAAACCAGTGTCCAAGCTCAAAATTGAGGCTGCACGCAAGCGCTATGTTAGACTTTTCAACAAGGCAGCATTTAAGCGCACGCTCCTTAAGCTTTTTAGGAATTGGGTATGTAATAAAATGTATGAGCTTAATATCATCCTCTTCACAGGCTATAAGCGCAGCATCGCAGCCATCCATAGAAGTGCCGCTCATTAATCCAATATAATACTTCATATCTTCACTCCAAAGGGTTATGGCAGGCGATATTCCTGCCTTTGTAAAAGCTAAGCGTCGGTTTTTCTTTTCGGCATATATCATCTGCTCTTGAACAACGTGGGCTAAAAGGGCAGCCGCTAGGAGGGTTGGCGGGGTTTGGAACTTCACCTTTTAAGCTGGAGCGCCTTTTCTTTTTTAGAGGGTCAATATTGGGTACAGCGTCAAGCAGTGCCTTTGAATAGGGATGTAGCGGTTTTTGGTAGATTTCATCGGTAGAGCCGCTTTCCATTATGGAGCCTAAATACATAACAGCAACCTCACTGCTTATAAAGCGCACAACATTCAAATCATGGGATATGAACACCATTGCAAGCTCCATCTCTTTTTGGAGATTTATAAGCAGGTTTAGTACCTGCGCCTGTATGGATACATCAAGTGCGGATACGGGTTCATCGGCTATTACAAAACGAGGTTTAGTTATAAGTGCCCTTGCGATAGATATACGCTGCTTCTGTCCGCCAGAAAATTGATGAGGATAACGCCACAACTGGTCTTCAGTTATACCTATTTTATCTATCATTTCAAGTATTTGTAGCTGCATTTCATTTTCAGTTAAATTAAAATGAGTTTTAAGCGGTTCGCTCAATAGTTGATAGACATTCATCCTAGGGTTTAAGGAGCTGTAAGGGTTTTGAAATATAAACTGCATATCGCGCCTTTTAAGTCTTATCTCTTCATCGCTAAGACTTGAAAGATTTTTGCCATCAAATATTACTTCACCTGCTGTGGGCTCTATAAGACGCACTATGCTTTTACCTGCAGTGCTTTTACCGCAGCCGGACTCGCCCACTATTGCATAAACCTGTTTTTGTTTTACCGAAAAGCTTACATCTTCAACCGCTTTAACATAACCAACAGTACGTTTTACAAGCCCTTCTTTTATAGGGAAATAAGTTTTGAGGTTTTTTACTGTAAGCAGATACTCGCTCATACTTCAACCTCCATAGAGTGTCTAAAGCACCTGCAATAATGTTTAGGTGCAACCTCAACCAGCATTGGTAAACCTCTTTTGCAGGAATCCTCAGCATATTTACACCTGTCGTAAAAACGACAGTAGCTTTTTAATTCTCCACCCGGAGGTACATTGCCGGGTATAGAATATAACTGGTTGCCTTTTTCGTTAAGCGAAGAGATAGATCTTATCAACCCTTCCGTATAAGGATGTGCAGGTCTGTAGAACAACTCCTCAGCACTCGCTTCCTCAACTATATGTCCTGAATAAAATACTGCAACCTGCTCGCTTGTTTCGGCGATTACACCTAAATCGTGGGTTATAAACATAACTGATGCATTTTGTTCATGCTTTAGATTATTCATAAGCTCCAATATCTGCGCCTGTATGGTTACATCAAGCGCTGTTGTGGGTTCGTCCGCAATAAGCAGGGCAGGGGTATTAATTAGCGCTATGGCAATCATTATACGCTGGAGCTGCCCGCCTGAAAGTTGGTGGGGGTAGGATGCTAAGGTCTGTTCTATCCTAGGGATATTCACCTGTTTTAGTACCTCAACACACCTTTCGTGTTTTTCGTTTTCAGGCATATGCGGGTGATGAAACTCAAGCGCTTCTTTCATCTGTCTTTCAATGGTGAATATAGGGTCAAGCGATGTCATGGGTTCTTGGAATATCATGGCAATTTCCTTACCCCGAATTCCCCTCATGGCATTTTCTTCAAGGTTTAAAAGGTCTACCATGCCAAGGCTAGGTGATTTAAACATAGCATTTCCGGAGCTTACCGAAAGCGGATAGGGGAGCAGTTTTAATAACGAATTTGCTGTTATGCTTTTACCGCAGCCGGATTCGCCGACTATGCCAAGGCATTGCCCAGGGGCTATATTAAGGTTCACCTTGTCAAGCAGCATAACCTCTTCTTTATTCCTAAGGGTTTTAATTTTTAGGTCTTTAATTTCAAGTAGATTCTGCATTGCTCTCTCCTTATAGCTTTAACTTAGGGTCAAGCACATCGCGCAATGCATCGCCTAATATATTAAAAGATAAAATGGTAAGTATTATAAAAAGGGCGGGGAATATTACCATCCAAGGAGCCAGCTCCATAAAAGCGCGGGATTCGGATAGCATAGAACCCCAGGAAGGCTCAGGCGGGCGTATGCCAAGGCCAAGGAAGCTCATGGTTGCTTCAGTTAGTATTGCGCTTGAAAGTGCAAGCGTCGCCTGTACAATAAATGAAGCAAGGGAATTTGGCGCTATATGCCGAATTAAAATATCCCTGTCCTTTAGCCCTATGGACTTAGCGTCTGCAACAAAGTCTAGCGATTTTATAGACTTAACGGAAGCGCGTACTGTCCTTGTGAACACGGGTATGTTTACTATACCTATTGCTATCATTGTATTTACTATACTTGTTCCCAAAACTGCTACTATCAAAAGGGCTAGTAGTATTGAAGGGAAGGCAAATAATACATCCATAACCATCATTATGGTGGTTTCGATTCTGCCTTCAAAATATCCGCTTATAATGCCTAGAATAAAGCCAATACCTGCTGCAATGCTTACAGATACAATGCCAACTATTAGAGATACACGTGCTCCGTATACTATGCGGCTGAAAATATCTCGACCGAAATTATCCGTTCCGAACCAGTAGGTGGAGTTTGGCGCTTGAAGTCTATCCTTTGAATGTATTTCAGCAACATCAAAATTAGAAATATAAGGCGCAAATATGGCTAAAAGAACTATCAGTGCAATGCCCATGAAACCTGCTCTGCCAAGCGGGTCGCGCAATAATAGATACAGCGTATTATCTTTGCGGAACTTGCGTTTTTTTGTAATGCGTTTTATATCTGACATAACAATCTCCCTAACTGTAGCTTATGCGCGGGTCTATATATGTATATATAATATCTACAAGAAGGTTTATAAAAACATATATAAATGCCATAAAAAGTACTGATCCTTGAACTATTGGATAATCCCGTTGAAATATACCTGTAAGCAGGTATTGCCCAAGCCCGGGTATGGAGAATATCTGTTCTATTACAACGGTTCCGCCCATAAGTATTCCCATCTGCATACCAACTAGCGTTACTATAGGTATGCTCGCGTTTTTGAAAGCGTGCCTCATTATGGTTACTCTTTCAGGCGCACCCTTTGCCCTTACCGCTTTAATAAAGTCCTGTCTTAGAACTTCCAGTAAGGATGAGCGGGTCATACGCATAACAGAGCCTGCCATACTGCCGCCCATAACTATTGCGGGGAATAACATTATCTCAAGGTTAACTAGGGGGTTTTCTAAAAAGGATACATAACGAATAGGCGAATAATATCCAAATGCAAGCGCCAAAAAAAGTATCAGTAGCGTTGCGGTTGCGAAGTTAGGTACTGATACGCCAAGCAGGGCGATAATTCTGACTATTCTATCAGTTATGCTGTTTCGCTTTAGAGCAGATAATACGCCAAGCGGCAGCGCTATAATCCATGCAACTATACAGGCTATAAGCGCAAGCTCTGCTGAAACAGCGAACCTAGATAGTATTTCAGGGAACACTTTAGCGCCTGTGCGGAAGGATTCGCCAAAATCGCCCCTTACAACGCCGCTTATCCAGTTAAAATATTGCACTACAAGCGGCTTATCAAGCCCAAGGCGTCTTTCCCACATGGCGCGAAGCTCAGGCGTTTCTTCAATACCGAGTATACCTGTTACAACGTCTCCCGGAATCAGCTGCATAATAAGAAAAATTGCCACGCTTATTCCAAGGAGCACAGGGATTAGAGTGAGCAGTCTACGAATAATATAGTTTTTCATTAATACTCCTTATCCCGAGCGGAGAAATTCCGCTCGGGATATTATAGTTGGTTATTCTTTGGTAACGTTTCTGACATCTAAAGGTCTATTTAGGGTAGGGCTATAGCCTTTGAGAGAACTTGAAGCATAGTAGTAGTTATATGGGCTTGCGAAGGTAACATTGGGGCACTCATCTAGTATTATGTTTATAGCTTCAGTGTAATACTCTCTGCGCTTATCAACATCTGTTGTACCTGCGCCAAGCTCACACAGCTCATCAACACGGGCGTTAGAATATTCTGCAATGTTTGCGTTTGCACCCGTGCCAAAGAAGAATGCAACTGCACGGTTCGGGTCACTACCTGCACCGTTTTGGCATATCATCATCTCAAAGTCGTGGTTTTTCCAGTCATCAACGTATTGGGCGTTTTCCTTATTCTGTACAGTTACATCTATGCCTATTTGCGCAAGCTGCTGCTGGATTACTGTACCGGAATTGCGTATATGGTCATTAAGACCCACTGTGCATGTTACGCTAAAACCGTTCTCAAAGCCGGCTTCTTTCATAAGCTCTTTCGCCTTTTCAATATCCTGCTTATAGAGGGGGTGCTCGTTTACATCAACCGCCCAGTGTCCCATAGATGCGGGTGCAAAGCCGGATACTTCAGCTTGACCGTCGCAGGCAAGGTCTATTATCTCCTGTCTGTCAAGGGCAAGAGATATAGCTTGGCGTACACGTACATCGGAAAACTCAGGTATGTTCAGATTAAGGCAAATGGTGATATAATCTCTGGTGCGGATTTTATGTACATCAACATTGGGCGCGGCTTCAGCTATGCTTAGCATTGCGCTATCGCCTATAATTATATCAACTTCGCCTGTTCTAAGTGCGCTCATACGAGCAGAGCTGTCGCTAATTACGTAGAACTCAATATTGTCAAAATTATAGCCGTCAAGCCAATAATCTTCAAAACGGTTTACAGTTACATGGTTATCAGGCACCCATTCGCCAAGCGTATAGGGACCGGTGCCGCCGTCTGCACGTAGAAGATCGCCATTCTTTTCAACCATTTCGGAGTCTACTATTGCGCAGTATATAGAAGACATAGAGGCCAAGAAAGGTGCGGTTATCTTTGAAAGTGTAATCTTTACAGTGTATTCATCAATTACTTCTACCTTATCAATGTTTCCGGCATAGCTTGGAGTACTGCCAAGCGCTCCCAAATCGGGATTAAGTATACGCTCAAAGCTGTATTTGACATCAGCAGCTTTTAATTCTCTTCCGCTGTGGAATTTAACGCCCTCACGAAGCTTAAATATGTATGTAAGGTCGTCCGGCTGCTCCCAAGATACTGCAAGTTCAGGTATAACATTTAAGTCGTCATCAAGTTCAACTAGGGTTTCATACATCTGGTTCATAATGCGTATAGATGCATGAGCAGGTGTAGTGTGAGGATCAAAGCCAATAGGTTCGGCATCGGTGCCGATTTTAAGTGTTTTTGCATTTTCTGCAAAAGTGCTCATTGCGGATAGTGTAATCACTACCGCAATAACAATGGTCAGGAATCTTTTCATGTAGTAGCCTCGCTTTCTATTATTTTGATACATGTTATTACATGTTATCTACGATAACTTTGTGTACGCTCAAGCGTACATCATCAATAGGTTTTGTGTTGCGTGTTTTAAAAAACAGACGGTTTGTAAAAATAACACAGCCAATATTCAATTTTTTAGAGAGATATATCGATGTACCGGTAAAGCCGGTATGCCCGCAGCCTTTTGGATAGCGCTCGCCAAGTTGCCAGCCAAGCCCTCTGCTTGGAGTGTGTTCAAGCATTGATGAGTTTAGCAGTTCATCATCGCTATTCAGGTATAGTTGAGCCAGTTTTACATATGCAGAAATATCAGAAAAAATACCGGCATGCCCGGATACGCCTTTGAAGTAATAATGGGCATTGCCGTCATTTACTTCACCTATAAGGGGTTCATGCTTACGCCAATTGTTGAAACTGAGCCCTATTTCTCTGCACATTTCTTCCTCTATAAGGTTGCCATAACTAGATGGCGCAATATTATTGTTGTCTTTAGGTAAATAACACATATTGCCTAGTTTATATAGAGCGACAAGCCTGCTTGAAAGTATATTATCAAGAGGGGCATTATATATTTTTTCAAGTAGCAAACCCAGCAGCATGAAATTAAGGTCGCTGTAAACCATGCTTTTTTCAACGGGTAAGCTTAAAGACTTGTTGAGTACATGGTAAAAATCCTCATTAGAGGTATAGAATGGATACCAAGCGGGCAGACCTGATGTGTGTGTCAGTAGATTTTCAAGCTTAGTGTGTTCAAGTCTATAAACAATATCAGGAAATGCAAGCAAATCAGGAATAAGATCAAGAATTTTGTCATCAAGCGAAATATGCCCTTCATTTATTGAAAGTAATATTAAGGTAGAAGTGGCGATTTTCGTGAGTGAAGCAACATCAAATAGTGTGTTTTCATTTGTATTGCCAAAGGAAAGTGTAAAAAACACTTCATCCTTGTTAAAAACAGAAACAACCGCATCACGAAAATAGGCTTTCTCTCTGTATGAAAGCATTATATCTTTAACTTTATCACTAAGGGAGTTTTGGTACATATAATCTCCAATACAAAATTTTGTTTTTACAACTGAACCAACAACCTCAAAAATACTACTTACTTTGCAAGCGAAGAATCAACGTACAAATAAGTAATTACAAAGTTTTCCGACTGTGCCTATGCTAGCACAGGGGAAAAGCGCTGTCAAGCAAAAGCAGTGTATTCGAGAGGATTAGAACTTGAAAAAAACTATAAGCTATTTGTAAAAAACATCAGACAATCTGTTAATTATTGTAAGGTTATTAGGCAGACTTATACAGTGAACATATCTAAAATCACCCAAACGGGTTTATAAGACTATACGAAAAACAACAAAAAAAGGTTATAAACA